>SPBV01000042.1 GCA_004525885.1 Nitrosomonadales bacterium | reverse complement strand
TTTGTTCCGCCAACTAACTGATATTTCCACGCCATTGATCAAAGTGATGTTTCTTTCATCAGCAGCACGGCAAGCCTCATCCAGTCCGCTCACATCATCATGATCAGTTAGTGCCAACACACTCACCCCACGTGTAAAAGCGCGCCCCACCAACTGTGTGGGCGTCAATAAGCCGTCAGATACCGTGGAATGACAGTGCAGATCAATATTGAGCATGAACAGATTGTTTCTACAAATGAAGATGCTCATCTTAACATAAGGAGAAAATGAAAAATTGATTACATGGAAGCGTGATAAATATAGTGTTCCATTGTTAAAACATAGTTACTTCCAGAGATCGGCATCTCAAAAGGTGCTCTTCAAATTAAATCTGATTAATGGCGAATGATATCTTCCCACAGCGCCTGCTCCTGAGCGGGGGTGAGTAAAATAGGTAGTTTGATTGCCTGCTCGGAATAGGCCACTTCTTTGTAAGCACGCTCAATAAATGCAGCGATTGGAAGGATATCAGGTGTGCCCCAAGTTATGCGCCCCCGAGCAACCTGAGAACTATTAAACTCGAGCTGGAGCACCATTGCAAGTCTCCGATTAGGAGTAACAACAACTACGCCGGACTTTAGTCCAATCGAAAACCGATTAAAAACATCGGTAAGGGTGATTTGCGGAAATTCTTGGATAGAAGACATGCGGTCAAACAATCTACCGCTATAAGTTTAACGTTCTAATAAGTCTAACTTACTAGCAATATCTACCCAGTCATCAGCATCAGATGGGGCATCCTTCTTTTCGATGATCGACTCCCAAACTTTAGATAACTCAGCATTGAGTGCTGTAAAATGCTGCTGCCCATCGGGCACGTCGTCCTCGGCAAAAATCGCCTCCACCGGACATTCGGCCACACACAAGGTGCAGTCAATGCATTCTTCTGGGTCAATTACCAGAAAATTTGGACCTTCTCGGAAACAATCTACTGGGCAGACATCTACGCAGTCAGTATATTTACACTTGATGCAGCTTTCGGTTACAACATAAGTCATGGTGATCCTTCCTCTCCCTTACGTAGAACTGTTCTAAAACGTGTAATTCTACCAGAAATCATACAAGCACCACTACAATCCAATCTAAACCGTAACTTGCTTCCTAGGTTTTGTCAAAGCCACAGGAACCGATAACGCTCACATTTCTGCATATGATACAAAGTATTAAATAGATTAATAATGTTTTATTCGTGTTGATCAGAAAGCTAATTAAAATAATCCACATACCTGCCGAGAAGCATCCACATAAGATAGGAGTAAATAAAGTTAAAGTTTGGGCTATTATAATTTTTTAATGAGCTTACTCAGCAAGTTATTTCTAACTATCAGCGACCCTCCCTGCAATATTGCATAGAAAACGGTATCATGGATTGAGCCATTCGCCATTATTTGATGGCTACGTAATGTTCCGTCTTGGTTTGCATCCAATCTTTCGATTGCTTCTCTAGAGATCTCATTATAAAAATGAGTTCTAAACTCTACCGCAATAGGTTTTTTTCTCAAACATATATTGAAGAAACAGAAATTTACTCTCACTATTAACACCAGTTCTACATACCGATTTTGCATACCATGTGCGACCTAGCCTTGCTAGTAGAGTTCTATTAAAACTACAATCAATATAAATGTTCACTAATCATCCTTAATCCACCGCAAGAATAAGATGCACCCCAGAATAAAGCCTAAACCCAAAATAGCCTTTATAAGCTCTTTAGCAAACCAGAACAACATAGACTCATAAAATTCCAATTGCTCTTATCCTCCTGAAGTAATTAACTTTAAAATCTTTAGGTACAAACCATTAATTTTACCGTGCTAGTTTCTCCTATCTTGAGTCATGGAGAGTAGCCACTTTTCCACTGCTCGTATGGTATTACTATAGCCAATTCCCCAAAGTCAAGAAACCAAGTATCAACTACCCATGAGTTGCCAGTGTTGATATCAATGACTTGGCTAGCATAGTGTAAATTTATAATCAGTGGGTTACGCCAAACAATTTCGCCTACTCGATGATAACTCAGCCAACCTTGTTGTTGTAAATAAGTAAGAAAGGTGGTGTCATTTCGACTGTGATCAACACAATCCATGCGCCCGTCTGCGGAAGTATCATTAAAATTACCACCATGATCGGATGCAATAGGACTGTATTTAGCTGCCTCTAAATATAGCTTACGTACTGCATGACGAATAGCTTCGCGTTCTTCGGTAGCCGAGGTTATTGATGAGAAAAATGCCCCAACTTGACTGTGGGTATTTGACGAAACTTTAAGAGTTACTTTCTTAAAACAATTTGCATGGTAGCAAACAGATAATGTTTGACTAAAAGATGGCGTACTGCTGAGCACAGATGCCAAGACTAGAATTATAGAAAATACTTGCATAGTTTTCTTTAGTAGAATTTAAATAAGGCTTAGCACCACATCGGAAAATACGATATATTTTCCTATTTAATAGATAGTCCTCTATATATTGCATATAACGATATTTTTATACTTGAAGAAACATCATTTCATGGTATTGACTCAAATTAAATTAAAGTATTTATCACTCTCGGGTCTAAAAAGATATTAAAAACTATCTGAAGACCCCTATTTCATCATTTTTGATTTGTAACAACTATAATCGACACCAATCGAGTACAGTTTGTTTGAGAATATGTAATTTGCCGTGAAAGAAATGTTCGGCGCCAGGAATCACTACTACTGGTAAATCCTGTGGGGCAGCCCAATCTAATATTGTTTTCAGTAGAACTATTTCGTCCTGATCCCCTTGAATGATCAGTGTTCTTTTAACATGGCTAGAAATTGATGGTACTTTAAGGTGATCCACTGATGGAGCGACCATAACCAGGCTCTGTGGGCCGAGTTTTTTTGCTACATGTGCCTGAACTGCACCACCAAAAGAAAATCCGGCCAGCAATAATGACAGATTATTTATCTGCGCATCAAACTGGTTTTGGAATGCTTCAACTACTGTAACCACGTCTTCTATTTCGCCCACACCATCGCCGTAAACCCCCTCGCTCTTCCCCACACCTCGATAATTGAATTTAACTGTGATAAACCCCAGTTCAAATAAGGCCTTAAAAATGGTATGCACTACCTTATTGTCCATGGTGCCGCCGTATAGTGGATGAGGATGGGCAATGACAGCTATGCCATGCCGATGCTTAGAATTAAACTCGGCCAGAACCGTTTCTAGCTTACCAGCTGGGCCATCAATAAAAAACTTCTTTGGGATATATGAATTTAACATTGCAATTGAAAAGCGAGAATTTAAGTATATTTTCAGCTAAACCTCACCCCGCTCCATTAATATTTACTTCGGCTATTTAGTTTTCTAAAAGAAATGAAATTTCATTTCTTTTTTCCTCATATTAGATTTAGAATTCTAGTAATATGGATTTACTCATATGAAGAAAGCCATGCATTAAATCCTTAATCGTTCAACCACACGCCCATTTTTCAGATGTTCTTCGATAATCTCATCCACATCCTCTTTATCCACGTAGGTATACCAGATGTCTTCAGGGTAAACTACAATAACCGGGCCCTCATTACATCGATCAAGGCAGCCTGCCATGTTAATTCTAACCTTCCCCTTGCGGTCTAGCTTTAATTTTTTAATACGATCCTTAGCATAATCACGTATTTCCCGAGCGCCATGGTCATTACAGCATAACGCCCCATCTTCCCTCTGATTTACACAGAAGAATACATGTTGTCGATAATAACTCATCTAAATTTTTCAAGAATAATCATAGGGGAATTATACCGGAATGATGGAGCTATCTTTGATAGCCTGCTATTTTGAATTAGGTTGTTATCAACTAACTAATGTTCAGCCTCATTGCCAGGTTATAGTTCTTTTATGAAAAATATACATAAATATAGTGGCTCTAGAATCATACATTATTTAATTAGCAGCTGCGCAAGGCTGCTGAAAATTGGTACTTGATAACGATAATACTAGGCCGAACTTTATTAAATTCTCAGCTACCTTAATTTTATTTCGGTCCACAATCGGCTTAACAATCGACGTTGGTTTCGGTCAAAATCTTGCAACATCTCAAGCTTGGCAAGTGAATCTTTGTCAGGAAATACTGCATTATTTCTGATGATATCTGGCTGAATGAACTTCATCGCATCCATATTGGGGTTACCAGATCCGATCAGATTAGTAAGTTCAGCAGAATTTCTACCATCCAGCATGAAATTTATGAACTGATGAGCTAGATCAGTACGTACGCCGCTTTTATGTACCACTATACTATCGAGTGCTAGTACTCCGCCTTCCTTTGGTGTTGAATAATTAATAGTAAACTTTCGCCCTGTTCTTTTAGCGTCAAGCGCAGCCTGAAACATGTCATTAGAATATCCATGAGCCACCCATAGATTGCCCACTGCTAATTCCCTAATGTAACTAGTGTTGCTGAAAGCAGCCCAGTAAGGCTTGGCGCGTATAATCCTCTCTTTTGCCTGATTCCAATGTTCTTCGTTGGTATCATTGGCCGAATAACTCAAGTATCTGAGTGCAGCAGCCATCAATTCACGTTGGCTATCAAGTACAGTAACTCGTCCCTTTATTTTTTCAAGATATCTTGGTTCAAAAATAATTGCCCAGGTATCAGTTGGCAGACCCAAGTCATGCATTTTCTCTTGGTTGAAACCAAGTAACGTTAGAGTATATGCATATGGAACAGAATATATGTTACCCGGATCAAATTTGGTGTTGAGATGTGTGGGATTGATATTCTTGAAGTTTGACAAAAGTGATTTATTCAGCGGTTTTAATGCGCCTTGACGTATAAGGGAATCCACCGCATTACCAGTAGGTACAATAAGATCATAACCGGTCGCGCCGGCCGCAAGTTTTGCTAGCATCTCTTCATTATCGGAATAGTAGTTCTGGGAAAGTTTACAGTTACAAGATCGTTCAAAACGTTTTACTGTACCCGGTGCAATGTAATGGTTCCAGTTAAACAAATACAAGATATTCTCTTTCCTAGCGATGGAATTTGTATTCTCTTCCTGATCAGAACCACTTGTGTTAAATGGTATCGAAAATGACAATATAGCCACAAACATCGTTACGTAAAAATTCTGAAAACTCATCGACTTACTTCACCACGCAAAACGCCAGAATCAAGCTTGGTGGCAATAATAATCATTGCCAGTGTCAGTAGCATTAGCAGAGTAGAAATAGCATTTACCTCTGGAGTAACTGCGGTCTTGATCATGGTGTAAATTTGGATTGGGAGAATTGGCTCACCCACACCTTTGGTGAAAAAAGTAATGACGAAATCATCTATTGATAAGGTGAACGACATAAGTGCTCCTGCAACTACTGCTGGCATGATCAGCGGTAGTGTAATAAGGTGAAAACACTGCCAAGGGGATGCACCTAGATCACGAGCGGCTTCAAAAATACTCCAGTCCATGCCTTGAAGTCTGGACCGCACGATGATGGCTACGAAACCAATACAAAATGTGGTGTGCGCAATAATGATGGATATCATGCCAAGCGTCAGGTTAAGTACCTGCAAAAAAAACAACAGCAGAGATACGCCCAGCAATATTTCAGGCGTTGCTACGGGTGAAAGAACAATAATAGGTAATACTTTTAGCTTGTATCGATGTATTGCAAGACCAGCCATAGTTCCAAGTGCTGTAGCAAGAATACTTGCACTGAGGGCTATAATCAGTGAGTTGCGTGCAGCAACAAGCATTTCCTTGTTATTAAAAAGCGTCTCATACCAAAACAATGTAAAACCAACCCACTCAGCATTTAACCTAGAATTGTTGAATGAATACGCTACAACGATAACAAGTGGAATATAAAGGAAGGCATAAACTAATGTTGCTACAATCCGTAGCCTGAAGTTTCTATTCCGCATACTTCATTCCTCCTGATTGACGGGTAAACCATGCGGTTAACCCGGCAATGGATAACACTGCTAGCGTCAATATAATTGACAACGCAGATCCGAAAGGCCAGTCTCGGGTACCAAGGAATTGATCCTTGATCAGATTTCCAATAAGGATATCGCCAGTACCGCCGAGCATCTCAGGAATCGCGAACATACCCAATACAGGAATGAACACCAGTGCGGAACCAGCGAATACACCTGGTAATGACAACGGCCAAGTAACTTTCCAAAAACGTTGCCAGCTAGTAGCGCCAAGGTCCTGCGCGGCATCCAACAACACAGGATCATGCTTCTCTAGGTTAGTGTATAAGGGCAATACCATGAATGGAAGGTGCACATAAACCATACCCACTAGCACTGCAAATGGAGAGAACAGTAGTGTTAGTGGGGCAACACCTAATACACTTAGAATAGTATTGATTAAATGGCTGAGTGGCGATTCAGGACCAAGAATAATCATCCAAGCATAAATACGAACCAAGAAATTACTAGCTAATGGAAGCACTACCAGCAGCACCATCAAATTTCGGAAACGTTTTTCGCTACGTGTAATCAACAATGCAAGTGGATAAGACATTATGAGGCAGATTAGAGTAGTCACTGCGGCAACACCAAAAGACTTGAGGAAAATCTCTGCATAGAGACTATTACTTAGAAGAAACTGGTATGCCTCTAAAGTCAGTCCGTACCCGTCACTTACCTTTCCTGCTGGAGTAATTATGGGTGCCAAACCACCAAACTCTCCAGGATAGCGAAGCGAGGTTACAATCATGATTAGACTGGGCACAACAAAAAATATTAGTAAAAATAGCAGTGGTGGCCCAATCATTAGCCATTTGGCAGTGCGGTTTCCATTAGTATTCTCTTTAATCATTAAGAAAAGTACTCGCATCATGTCTCCATGTGATTAGCACTGAATCACCCACCTCGAAAAACTTGACCCGTCCTGGTGTAGAATTTGGTAGCAAGGCCTCAATGCGGATACCGTTAACTAGTTCCACGATGTAAGTTGTAACATCACCTACGTAAAGATAATCGTGAACTATTCCGCGAAAATGGTCCTTAACCTCAGCTTCCTTCGAGTAAGGTTGAATCTGTACCTGTTCAGGACGAATAATCATAGTACCGCTGTCACCAACCTGGACTCCTTCCTTACTGGGGGTTGTTATTTCACCTAATCCCGCTACGATTAGTTTCAGATGGGAAGACGTGGCTTCAAGTACTTGCACATCCATCATATTCGTCTTTCCAATAAAGCTTGCGACAAATCGATTTCTAGGGAAGCTGTAGATTTTAGAAGGTTGATCAATTTGCTCTACATTGCCGTGATTCATTACCGCGATTCGGTGTGAAAGTGCTAGCGCTTCATTTTGAGCGTGAGTAACGAATACAAAGGTAACCCCTGCCTCTTGTTGCAAATTAACAAGCTCAATCTGCATTTCCTCGCGCAACTTTGCATCCAGCGCACCTAGTGGTTCGTCCAGCAATAGTAGACGCGGATGATTAATGAGTCCTCTAGCAAATGCCACACGTTGCTTCTGTCCTCCCGATAGTTCGTGAGGAAAACGATCAGCAAAATTAGTGAGACGCACATTCTCTAATGACTCTTTCACTCTGGATTTAATTTCATCAGGCATTTTTCCGGCCATCTTGAGTGGAAAAGCAATATTACCCGCTACTGTCATATGTGGAAACAGCGCATAACTTTGGAACACAGTATGAATGGGGCGCTTTTCGGGTGGTATGCCGAGAATGTTAATGCCGTCTAGTAGAATTTGACCAGAGTCAGGCAGATCAAACCCAGCTATCATGCGTAACAGTGTGGTCTTACCACAACCAGATGGCCCTAACAGGGTAAAAAATTCACCCGTCTCAATAGTGATGTTGACATTGTTTACTGCGGTGAAATCACCGAAGCATCGTGTCACGTTGCGGATTTCGAGTAACGCCATAACCTACTATTTAAAAAACTCGGAATTCCATCAAAAATCACTGACGAATTTATAAGGCAACACTTCAAGGTACATCTATTGCCATACTTGCCAAAGTAAAAATGCTGTCAACAGAATCGAAAGTACACCCAACAAAAGGCTCTGCCGTTTTTCTTCTATCAACAATTCAGTCATTCTTTTTTCAAGTCCTTGAGAAGTATCCTCGTTCAAAGCTTTATATATCAGGCGCGGAAATTGCGGAAACATCACAGCCCAGGCAGGCCCTTCCTTTTGTAAGCGGCGGAGCATCCCGCGCCAACCAATTTGCTCAGACATCCAGTCCCCTAAATATGGTTTGGCTGTTGACCACAGGTCGAGGTCTGGATCAAGGTCTCGCCCAAGTCCCTCAATATTTAGTAGTGTTTTTTGCAACATAACTAGCTGTGGCTGAATCTCTACATGGAATTGACGTGAAGTTTGAAATAACCGCAATAGTACACGACCGAAAGAAATCTCCTTTAATGGCCTATCAAAAATCGGCTCACAAACTGCGCGAATTGCATTTTCAAAATCATCTACCCTTGTATCTTTTGGAGCCCAACCCGCCTCAACATGCGCTTCCGCGACACGCCTATAGTCTCGGCCAAAAAAAGCTAGAAAATTTTGCGCCAAATAATTCCTGTCTTCGTCCGTAAGTGTACCCATGATACCAAAATCAACAGCAATATAACGACCATCACTGCCAACAAAAATATTACCAGGATGCATATCTGCGTGGAAATACCCATCTCGGAATACTTGCGTGAAAAAAATTTCTACTCCCACACGGGCAAGCTTTGGGATATCTATACCTTGCTCACGTAGTGCTGCTACATGGCTTATAGGCGTGCCTTTCACGCGCTCCATTACCATGACCCCAGAATGGCAATAATCCCAATAAACTTCTGGTACCAATAACAATGGCGAGTTGAGAAAATTGCGCCGCAATTGGCTACAATTGGACGCTTCTCGCATAAGATCAAGCTCATCACCCAGATGTCGTGCAAATTCCGATACCACTTCTCGTGGCTTTAGCCGTTTTCCATCAGGCCACAAAGCTTCGATCAACCATGCGCCAGTTTCCATCAAGGCCACATCGTGTGCAATTATTTTACCAATCCCAGGGCGAAGAACTTTCACAGCAACTTTGGTGCCATCGTGTAACACTGCAAAGTGAACTTGAGCAACTGAAGCGCTAGCTATCGGCTCGGGATCAAACTGAAAGAATACTTCATTGACCGATTTCCCATATATTCGCTCTAGAGTAGCAAGTGCAAGGCTGGAAGAAAAAGGAGGAACTTGATCCTGAAGTTTGGCTAGCTCGTCTGCGATATCCTGCGGCAATAGGTCACGACGAGTAGAGAGCATCTGGCCAAACTTTATAAAAATGGGTCCTAGTGCTTCCAGTGCCATGCGCAAACGCTCAGCACGCGGCCTTTTCAATTTCCTACGCCAGAATGTTGCGAACCTAACTAGTATACGCAATACACGTGCCCATCCATGGCTCGGAAAAAACTCCTCAAGACCAAAACGGAATGCTACAGCGTTTATTTTTAAAAGACGAAGAAAACGCATTTATTTTACGAACAATAGTTTATTCATTATTAAATATTTTTATATAGATCATTAAGATGCTCTCTTATTAATTTTTTCTACCCGAATCTCTAACTGGTCCACATCCTCACTTAATGTGTTCACTTCATCAATAAATTCATAGATATGGACAGATTTAGCCAATAGCGGTTGTTCTTCTACCCAGTACTCCACTAATGTTTCCGATAAATTACGAATTGTTTCACCGTGCCATTGCTTCAGGTCTTTACTTGTCTGTACTAAGCGATGAGCAAGAATATCACCCATAATCTGGCTTAAGCCTTGCTCTACGTCCCAGCATAGGTTTTTGCTGATAAAGAAAAGTTCTTCAGCAAACAAGCGATCTCCAGATATACTAATTTCATGATAGGCATCTTCGTCATGAGCAAGTAAACGAGATAGTAAACCAGGCGTAAGAGTAACAGTAGTATCAATAGTGGCATTATTCATCGAGGTTGATAACTTTCCACTCGTTTGCACAGTTAGTAAGATATTAAAAAAAGGTAAAATGCAAAGCTGCACCGTCTTACCAGCATAGGGCTGAAGCCGTTTCTTAACCCAGCTCTCGCTAAGTAAAAAGTGATTAAATGGAGCTAAAGCTACAGAAGCCAGCATGATAATTTTGGAAACCAAAGATACTTTTTAAGTTCTAGCCAGAAACCAAAATAACTTGAAGCATCTAGGCCATCTTTGCACATTATACTGTTGTTTACTGTAGTTGAAATTGGAAAGTGCCTGATCTACAAGAAGCACCAGACCCTAGAATTTGTTACCGCGATGTAGTGCAACCACTCCTGCGGCAAGATTGAAGTATTCAACTCGCTCAAAACCAGTTTGCTGCATCAGTTCCTTCAATTCTTCCTGAGTAGGGTGCACACGAATAGACTCGGCCAGGTAACGATAACTATCTTCGTCATTTACAATAAATTTACCTATAGCGGGCAACACTTTGAATGAGTAGTTATCGTAGATCGGTTGCAGTGGTTCCCATATTTTGGAGAATTCAAGCACAATGAGGCGCCCACCAGGACAAAGTACTCGCAACATTTCTTTCAATGCTACGTCCTTATGGGTCATATTTCTGAGACCAAATGCAACACTCACGCAATCAAAATAATTATCGGGAAAAGGTAACTTCTCTGCATCACACTGCGCTACTGATGCATTCAAACCATGATCTAAAATCCGGTCACGGCCTATGGTAAGCATAGAATTATTTATATCAGTAAGCCATATCTCTCCACTCTCACCGGCGCGCTCAATGAACAATGTACTCAAATCTGCGGTGCCACCAGCAAT
>SPBV01000128.1 GCA_004525885.1 Nitrosomonadales bacterium | reverse complement strand
TTCCTCCTATACCATTTAAATATGTATAACGACTTTCAAAATCTTCGTGCCAACTAATAGATCTCGATCCTATTTTAGCCGACTATCAACCACCGCAGATTAGCCGACAAAAGCGCCTCAAGTCAAGCAATTTGTTGGGCAATATGTAGACCCAAAAATCACTTGTTATAAATTGCGGTATTTTACCATAACCCTATGAAAATTAGGGGCATGATAGAGGCTGCAGGTGCAATACTATGTTAACTCACTGTTATGTCATAAGAATAACGGTGTTATAGATGAATAGGAGCCACAAATCCTAAATTTTGGGATTGAGTGAATCGATTTATTTTAAACACTGAGCTACTATGGTGGTAGTTTTCTAATTCTTTCATGTCCAATCTCGAATTTTATTTTGCCGCTGACGGCGCACTTGCCCAGATTGTACCTGGATATCGCCCACGCGCGCAGCAACTAGAAATGGCACAGATGATAGCTGAAACTATAGCTAAGAATCATATTCTGATTGCAGAAGCAGGCACAGGCACAGGCAAAACTTTTGCTTATTTAGTTCCTGCACTTCTATCTGGTGGAAAAGTAATTCTTTCTACTGGGACCAAAACTCAGCAAGACCAACTTTTCAATCGAGATATTCATACTGTGCGTGCGGCACTTAAGGTGCCTGTAAAAATAGCCTTATTAAAAGGTCGCGCTAATTACGTGTGTCATTATTATCTGGATCGTACTTTACAAGAGGAACTTACTAGTCCTAGTGATAAGAAATATTTGAAATTAATTAAACGCTATGCAAATTCTAGTAGAAATGGCGACAAGAGCGGTGTGAGTGGCGTACCTGAGAATGCAACTATTTGGCAGCGTGTAACTTCGACTAGAGAGAGTTGTCTTGGTTCAGAATGTTCCAACTACAAGGAGTGCTTCGTTATGGAGGCACGAAAACAAGCGCTTTCGGCAGATGTGGTAGTGGTCAATCATCATTTATTTTTTGCTGATGTGATGCTACGTGACGAAGGGTTGTCAGAACTACTCCCGACTTGCAATACGGTGATATTTGACGAAGCACACCAGTTACCAGAAACTGCGAGCTTATTCTTTGGTGAGTCGGTCAGTACAGGTCAGTTATTAGAACTCGCACACGAAATTGAGATTGAAGGATTACAAAGTGCTAAGGATTTTGTTGCGCTGCCTGAATCTGCGTTAGCAATGGAAAAGGCCGCACGTGATTTGCGCCTTACTATCGAAGGTGCAAATACTCGTTTACCGTGGTCCACGGTAATAAAAAATGTTGAATTCAGAGAAGCATTGGACAAGTTACTTGAAAGGCTTATCGTATTGACATCGATGCTGGAGGGCCAAGCAGAACGCTCAGAAGGGCTGGAGAACTGTTGGCAACGAGCACGAGAATTTGTTTCCAAAATAACCCGCTGGGGTAGTCAGGCAGAGATAGAAGGTTTTGTTTGCTGGATCGAGGCATTCAGTTACGTGCTACAACTTAACGCAACACCCCTATCTATTGCAGAGGCATTTAACAAACAAATAAATGCTTCTCCGCGCGCGTGGATATTTACTTCTGCAACGTTGTCAGTTAAAGGTGATTTCTCACATTACAATAATGAAATGGGTTTAAATCCAAAATTAAGTACGGTACGAGCGGTTTGTTGGGAAAGCCCATTTGATTTTGCTAATCAAGCTTTACTTTACGTGCCAACTGGTTTGCCTGAGCCTAATAATCATGAATATACAGAAAATGTGGTGAAAGCAGCGCTCCCAGTGATAAAAGTTAGCCGCGGCCGTGCATTCTTCTTGTGCACCAGTCTACGAGCGATGCAGCAAATTTATACTATGTTATTGGAGTTATTTGAACGTGAACAACTCGATTATCCCTTGCTGTTACAAGGCCAGGGGTCACGCTCTGAAATGTTAGAGCAATTTCGTAAGATGGGTAATGCCGTGCTGATTGGCAGCCAATCTTTCTGGGAAGGGGTTGATGTTCGTGGGGAAGCTTTATCACTGGTTATAATAGATAAATTACCCTTTGCACCGCCTGACGATACAGTAATTTCGGCGCGGCTTGAGAAAATCAACAAAGAGGGACGCAATGCATTCATGGAGTATCAGTTACCACGTGCCATCATCAATTTGAAGCAAGGTGTGGGACGATTAATCCGCGACGAAGTTGATCGTGGTGTGTTGATGATCTGTGATCAACGCCTTATTACCAAATCCTACGGTAAACGAATTTGGCAAAGTCTTCCACCAATGAAGCGTACGCGTGATCTAGATGAAGTACAGAAGTTTTTTCTTTTGAATAATGAAATAGTAGAAGCAGCACAATAATAAGTGAAATATTTAGGGTGTGAAATGATTAGACTCTTTCCCTTTGAATACAAAATGCGAATTGAATTAGTTTATTTAGAATATAACGAACTACTTTACCAAATAGGGTAACGGCATGATTCTTAGCATTGGGCCATTTAGAGTTTTCCAATAAATTTTTTCGGCTTCGACACTTTCTGTCTGTATCA
Organism: Nitrosomonadales bacterium; assembly: GCA_004525885.1. Taxonomy (GTDB): domain Bacteria; phylum Pseudomonadota; class Gammaproteobacteria; order Burkholderiales; family Nitrosomonadaceae; genus BJGV01. The sequence continues at coordinate 2,773 of SPBV01000128.1, read as the reverse complement.
CTGCTAGCACATCATATCCGCCTTCAGGTGAGGGCGCCGCATTAACTATCATGCCACTTGATTGTTTTGCCCTGTCATCACTGTACAATTCGTCCCCAGCGGCAACAGGCTCTTTTGTGGGTATATTTGCAAGATACATGCGGCGTTTAAGCTTACTTAGATATTGGGTGCGTGAAACGATTTCTTGTCCTGGATAACAACCTTTTTGAAAACTTATTCCGCCGATAGCTTCCAAGTTTGCCATTTGGGGAACAAATCGTTCTTGAGTGGCAGGTGTGATAATAGGAATACCCGCTTTTACTTCCAGCCATTCCCAGCAGGGCTTACCTACTGGCAAAGCATATTTTCTTAAATGCTTCCATAACTTAGGCGCATATTTTGGCGTAGCGATGATTTCAAAACGGTTTTGAGCAAGACATAAAATGCTTCCATGCTCACTGTGAATAACGCCAAGATACGGACTGGGGGCTGCTCCAAATATTTCTTTTACCGCTTCTGCAGAACGATTTCCGGCGATGCCAATACGTACATTTGTGTTGCTATCATCTGTCAGCTTTACCTTGGAGCGCAGCACAAACATAGACAGTCGATTCTCTAAAGTTATAAGCAGTGTCATTGGTACTTGCATGAAGTATCCATTATCATCTTGCCATATCAAAAAACTTGCTAGCATTCGACCCTTCGGAGTGCAACAGCTGCCATATTTAGCTGTAAAAAAATCAATTTTCCTAACGTCACAGCTCAACTGACCCTGTAGAAATGTTGCAGCATCCTCACCAGAAAAATGAATCAATCCAAAATGTGAAAGGTCGACTATTATTGTATTGGAGTAGGTGTTTTTAAGCTCGGTAGAGGCATCACCATAGTGGGCAATGCAGTCATCTTCAATGACTGCATTGTGATTTTGTAAATAAGTTTGCCAAGCTGAGTTCATACGGAGAAAGCATGGTTGATGAAAGGCGCCAATTATATGGCTAATTGACAGGAATAAGATAATTTATGGTAGCTAATCATTCCAGATCATTTATGTTAAAAATTCTAAAAGTCACCCAGTGTTAAGAATTAATCCTATTTTGGAGGCATTTAATTTTCACTTACGAAGCGAAGCGAATAAATTTAATTTGCCGCAATATAGCTAAAATAAAGGCTATATTTTTAATATGGTATCTTTCACATAGTGCTGAATATCCGGATAATCCAGACTAAAATGTAGACCACGACTTTCATGACGCAACATTGCACTTTGCACAATTAGGTCTGCAGTATCTACCAGATTACGAAGTTCTAGCAGATCACTAGTCACGCGAAAATTGGCGTAATACTCACTGATTTCTTCATGCAGTAACTTAATACGGTGTTGTGCGCGCTGCAGACGTTTATTAGTTCGAACGATACCAACGTAACTCCACATAAAATGACGCAATTCATCCCAGTTATGCGAGATAATAATTTCTTCATCGGCGTCAGTAACTCTACTTTCGTCCCACCGTGGTAACTTCATAGTAGGCGAAGGTGTCTGATTAAGGATATCTTCGGCAGCTGCTTGACCAAATACGAGACACTCCAGTAGCGAGTTACTTGCAAGCCGATTGGCGCCATGCAGCCCAGTATGGGCGGTTTCGCCTATTGCATATAGATTATCTAGGTCTGTTTTTCCGTTTAAGTTTGTAACTATACCACCACAGGTGTAATGAGCAGCAGGTACAACCGGGATAGGTTGCTGGGTAATGTCTATGCCCAGTTCCAAGCAACGGGCGTAAATATATGGGAAGTGTTCCTTCAAGAAAAGTGCCGGTTTGTGGGAAATGTCGAGATACACACAATCAAGACCGCGCTTTTTCATTTCAAAGTCAATGCCGCGGGCGACAATGTCGCGAGGCGCGAGGTCAGCGCGCTCATCATGCAATGGCATGAATCGTTTCCCATCTGGGAGGTTCAGTATCCCTCCTTCTCCGCGTACCGCTTCGGTGATCAGAAACGATTTAGCGTGGGGATGGTAAAGACAGGTAGGATGAAACTGAATAAACTCCATGTTAGCAATACGGCAACCCGCGCGCCAACCCATGGCAATGCCATCACCAGTAGCTGTATCAGGATTAGTAGTATAAAGATAGACCTTACCAGCTCCACCAGTTGCTAAAACTGTATTCTGTGCGGAGATGGTTCTGACCTTGCCTGACTGATTATCCAAAACATAAGCACCATAGCAATTGTTGCTACTAATATTTGAGTGGCCTAATTTTATGCTGGTAATGAGATCAATGGCGATGTGGTACTCAAGCACTGTGATATTCTTATGAGCACGAGCTTTATCACCTAAGGTTTTTTGTACTGCTTGGCCCGTAGTATCTGCAGCATGAATTACTCTGCGTTCACTATGGCCGCCTTCTCTTGTAAGGTGATAGCCTGTTTTATTTCCTGGATCCCGGGTAAATAGTACTCCTTGTGCAATCAGCCACTGGATAGCTTGTGGCCCCTTTTCCAATACGCTGCGAGTAACTTCTTCATTGCACAATCCAGCACCAGCACTCAAAGTGTCGTGTATATGGGCTTCAGGCGAATCACTCTCCGATAGTGCTGCAGCAATACCACCTTGGGCCCATCCACTGGCTCCGTCAAGTAAAGCCTGCTTGGTGATAAGACCAACCTTTTTGCTTTCCGCCAGGTTAAGCGCAAGAGTGAGACCAGCAAGACCACTGCCAATAATGAGTGTGTCAAAATAGGTATGAGGCATAGGTATGAGGACTCTAATTTTAGTTAAATTTACAATCTA
>SPBV01000010.1 GCA_004525885.1 Nitrosomonadales bacterium | reverse complement strand
ATTATACGGCATATTTGTGTTGAACTTTAGGTGAAAGGCACTCTAGTTCTGGTTAATGTGTGAAGGATGATGAGGCCACCTAATTTCTGCCACCTGCAATATTTTTCTCCCATTGACGTAAAGGCATAATTTTGATTTTAAGTTTGAAATGTAACTAGTGATAAAATTTTAAAGGGTGGAGCTGCCATGGTTCAATCATTCTCCATCATTAGAGGTCCATATTTAATATTTAATATTTAATATTTAATATTTGTTCAAGTTATAATGTAAATGATAAAAGATAGAGGCCAATCAACAGATATAGAAGTTCAGGAATGAGCCGTTACAACATCAAATATAGACAGAATATATAGTAGTAAAAAAGTGGGCATTGATCATTATGTTGTCAACTGAATTAGTGATGCTGTCTGGTGCAAAGAATATTTTAGTGGTCTGGAATTAACCTAGTATTAGCATGTATAAATTCCTCTGGTTTCTATCAGTTTGTTTGTTTGCTTCTGTGCTTATGCTGTCTGCCATTTTGTTTGCAGCTTTTGAAGAAAATCCTCGTATAAGCCGCCAAGTAATTCTTACCCCTAAGCATGTAGAACGCGCGAAACAAATTATTGATGTGCATCGTTATCAAGTGCGCCCAGGTATGACTGCAGTTGCTAGGGTGCAATCTGAAGATGCCGACCTTGCTGCGAATTACTTGGCGAATCGTTTTGTAAAAGGAAGCGCGCAGGTAACTCTTGCTAACCACAGCGCTCATGTTCTTCTGAGTATCCCGACACCATGGAATCCGCTAGGCGGTTATCTTAATTTAGAGGCAACTTTGATTGAAACAGCAGGGATTCCTCAACCCCAGTCTGTACATATTGGAGATTTAGCACTACCAGATTTAATTATTGATATGGTCATGCCCCAAGTTATACTCTGGTTGCGGCAGACCCCAAGCTACCGAATAGGTTTAGATGCACTTCAAAAAATTAAGATATCACAAAGTGAATTGAATATTATCTATCAATGGAAGGGTGATTTTACTCAAGAAATGAGGGCATCCATCATCAGTGAGCAGGAACGTGAGCGGTTATTTTTTTATCATTCCTTGTTAACTAAAAATAGTCTTCAACGTGGCGTGGAAGCTACGGTGTCACTTGCCGAAATTCTGCCGCCATTATTACGTTCTGCAGCTGAACGCTCAGAAACAGGTGATGCTTTAGAGGAAAACCGTGCGGTAATTTTAGTAGTAACATTCTATACACTTGGCAGCTCTCTAAAGTCTATCACCCCAAAGGCGGCTACTTGGCCCATCCCTGTTAAGAGGACGGTTACAGTTAGTGGACGTGATGATTTTGCAAAACATTTCATGGTTTCAGCTACGATAGCTGCTTATGTTGATACGGCGCTGTCCGATGTAGTTGGTTTGTACAAGGAGGTTGAAGACTCCCGCATAGGGAGCGGCTTCTCATTCAACGATATTGCTGCAGATCATGCAGGTACTAGGTTTGGTGAAAAAGCAGTTGCCAGTATAGATTCGGCACAAGAACTTCAAAGGCGTGTAGCGTCTGGATTAAAAGATTCTGATTTGATACCTCGTTTGTCAGACTTACCAGAGCACATGCCTGAAGCAGAGTTCAAAAGGCGGTTTGGTGGTATTGGTACGCCAGCCTACCAGCAAATGATAGAGAAGATAGATCAGCGAGTTTCCATTCTAGGTGTTCTACACTGAAAATTATTATTTGACACCCGTTCATCAGTGCGTAGTGCAGTGCTATAGCAACTAGAAATACTCATAGGTAATTTTTTATTAGATAAGTTAATATATCTTAGTTAGATCTAATCATTTTATGTAAGACCTCCCACACATTTTTCAGAATTTTTCCTTGCGCATTTTTGTTCGGGTGCATTCTGTCTGCCTGAAAATACTCGAATTTATCGCCGAAACCTTCCAACAGAAATGGTACTAGCTTGAGCTCGTGACGTTTCGCTATTTGTGGGTAAATGTCAGAAAACTTTTGTGTGTATATTGCCCCATAATTAGGGGGTATGCGCATACCCACTAGTAATATATTCGCTTTATTCTTTTTACAAGCTTCGACAATAGCTTCTAGGTTATCGTGAATGGTTTTAATAGGTGTACCTCGTAATCCGTCATTGGCTCCAAGTTCAACAATAACAATATTAGGGTGGTAACGCTTAAGTGTTTGTTCAATTCGACTGAGACCACCCAGTGTTGTTTCGCCGCTGATACTAGCATTGATTACTTGGTAAACTGGCGATTGCATTTGTAGTTTTTTCTTTAGCAGACTTGCCCATCCAGTTTTCTGTGGTAAGCCATAGCCTGCTGATAAGCTATCTCCATATACCATAATGGTAGCTACTGTAGGTGGAGTGTCTGGATCAACACCGCTATATGCGATACTGGAAGAAGTACTTAATAGAATACTTAACGTAATTAGAAAGGTTTTCATGACAGATAATTTTATTATAAGGCCTATTGTACAAGCAATCTCTCTGACCAAACATGTCAAAAATAGTGATGCACAGCTTACAATCCTGCAGGATATTAACTTGGAGGTGAATGTTGGTGAAGCTGTTTCAATTGTGGGCGCTTCTGGGTCAGGAAAATCCACGTTACTGGGGTTGCTGGCAGGATTAGATACACCATCCAGCGGCAAGGTGTACCTTGATGGTGAGGATATCTTTTTATTGAGCGAAGACGATCGAGCCGAATTACGTGGACGTATGCTGGGCTTCGTATTTCAATCATTTCAGTTGCTTCCAGTGCTGACTGCAATTGAGAATGTAATGCTACCGTTAGAACTATCAGGCGCGGGCAATGCACGTACTGTTGCACTAGAGTTACTTGGACGAGTAGGACTGGATGCACGCCTTAATCATTATCCCAAGCAACTTTCCGGTGGCGAACAGCAACGTGTAGCCATAGCACGAGCATATGTTACGCATCCAAAATTGTTGCTAGCTGACGAACCTACCGGTAATTTAGATTCAACCACCGGCGCTCAAATTATTAATCTCATGTTTGAGCTAAATCGTGAGAGAGGTACCACGCTGATTCTAGTAACCCATGACAAAGCTATTTCTAATCGTTGCACACGGCAGGTTAAGCTGGTTGAAGGGAAAACTGAAAGCTGAATGGACATATCTATTAAATTCTTTGTGGTGAAATAAGCTTTATGAATCTTGTTAAACTTTCTTTACGCATGCTTCGTCGTGATTTACGTGCAGGTGAACTGCATGTGCTGATATTTGCGCTAGTAATTGCAGTGGGCGGAATGACCACGGTAGGATTTTTTACTGACCGGGTACAGCTGGCGCTTTCTCGTCAAGGAAACCAGTTACTTGGTGCGGATCTAGTTATTGTCTCCGATCGTTCGCTTCCACAGCATTACACAGAGGAGGCAATACGGCTTGGGTTGAATACTTCTACCGCACTTAAATTTCCCAGTATGGTAGTTAAAGGGGATAACAATATATTGGTCGGGATAAAGGCAGTAACTGCTGGTTACCCATTGCGTGGTGAGTTACGCATTACAGATAGTATTAACGGAGCATCTTCATACAAAAACGATCGTGTTGCTAATGGAATTCCGTCACCTGGTTCGGTATGGGTGGGTGAGAAGCTCGCTGCTCGTCTTGCACTAAAAAAAGGAGACACGATTGAAGTTGGTGCGGCACATCTAATCGTAGCTTCACAGATTACTCAGGAGCCAGACTACTCAATTGGTTTTATAAATCTTGGTCCACGAGTGTTGATCAATGCAATTGATCTGCCTGCAACTGGTTTAATACAGCAAGGTAGCCGTATTTCATACCGCTTGCTGATTGGAGGCGACGCTGGTTCGATAAAGACTCTACGGAATTGGATACAACCCCAGCTGGCGCTTGGTGAGAGAATTGAAGGTATTCGTGATGCTCGTCCTGAAATTAAAGCAGCGCTTGAGCGCGCAGAAAAATTTTTAAGTCTTGCTGCTATGGCAAGCGTAGTATTGGCTGCAGCAGCTGTAGCACTCGCTGCCCGCCGTTTCATCCTGCGCCATTTGGATGGCTGTGCAGTAATGCGTTGCCTGGGGGCAAAACAGACAGAGATACTGTATATATATCTGTATCACTTCATCATGCTTGGCTTCGTTGCGAGCGTGATAGGATGCTTACTGGGGTTTGTTGCTCAAGAGGCTCTGGTTTATTGGCTTTCTACAATGGTAGAGGTCGAACTACCTTGGCCCAGTTTATTGCCATTTGTACACGGAATACTAGTTGGCATGGTGCTATTGCTGGGATTTGCTCTGCCCCCGTTGCTCAATTTGCGAAGTGTACCTGCACTGCGTGTATTGCGACGGGATATTGGTGTTTCGAATGCCCATAGTTTGACAGGTTATGCATTGGGACTGGTTGTATTGTCAGTATTATTTCTGTGGAAGGCTGGTGATGTACGTCTAGGCTTTTCAGTTATGATGGGATTCATCTTTGCCATAGCAATTTTTGGTTTGCTCGGACTCCTTCTCGTAAAGATCATGTCAAATGCGCGTAGTAAAACAGGGGGAACATGGAGATATGGGTTAGCTAGTATATGGCGACGTGCTAACACCAGCGTGGTACAAGCTGTAGCGCTAGGGTTGGGATTGATGGCTTTACTGACATTAACGCTGATTCGTGGCGATTTATTACAAAACTGGCATGCTAGTCTTCCACATGACACGCCCAACCGTTTCTTGGTAAATATTCAGGAAGATCAACTACAACCTCTGAAAGCATTTTTTAATCAACATAATATTGTTGAGCCTACTGTGCATCCAATGGTGCGGGGCCGACTAACTTCTATTAACGGCAAGATGGTCTCACCGGAAGATTATTCTAATACACGGGCAAAAAGACTAGTGAAGCGGGAGTTTAATCTATCATGGGCAAGTGAAATACGTAGTGATAACCAGATTATGGATGGTAATTGGTGGCAAATCGGAGACATGGGGAAAGCAGTATTGTCGATAGAGGCGGGTGTTGCAAAAACAATAGGTGTGCATTTGGGCGATACGTTGGCTTTTGATATTGCGGGCAGCACTTTCTCTGTTGTGGTGACCAGTATACGTAAAGTAGATTGGGATTCATTCCGTGTTAATTTTTTTGCGGTAACGCCACCAGGTGTCCTGGAACAATATCCAACAAGCTATATTACTAGTTTTTATTTGCCACAGCATCAGATGGATATAATGAATCAACTAGTCATAATTTTCCCAAATTTTCTAGTAATAGATGTGGCGGCTATTATCACGCAGGTGCAAAAAGTAATAGAACAAGTAACCAAGGCAGTTGAATTTGTTTTTCTATTTACACTTTTAGCTGGAATAATAGTATTGTACGCGGCGATCATCTCTACCCAAGATGAACGCATTTATGAGGCTGCGATATTCCGTACTTTGGGCGCAAAGCGCAGACAATTAATTAGTGCTTGGGCAGTCGAGTTTGCGATACTTGGTGGCTTATCCGGTCTATTCGCTGCAATGGGAGCGAGTGCGTTGGGTTATGTTATTGGAAAGTACACGTTAAACTTGTCTTACACCTTTAATTTATGGATATGGCTGATAGGCCTATTTGCTGGGGTTATAGGTGTGATGGCGGCAGGGTTGATGGGAACACGTAGTGCACTGATAAGTCCGCCAATAATGATACTTAGGAAAATTGGCTAAACGAGAAAATTGAAACGCCGCATATGGCTACGAAATTTGTTACGTATTGCAGTTATGTTTCATTGTGCCGTGATTAACTAGCTAAGATTTAATAATTGCTAATTAAAACGGTATATCGTCATCCATATCTCCAAACCCGCTACTACTATTGCCGCTGCTACTGCCGCTGCTACTGCCGCTGCTGGTAGGTCCATCTTTAGACGGTGGCGTGTGGTCATTCTTGCTTTCTACTTCAAAGCTGCTAGTTCCAGGTCTACTACCAAGCATTTTCATGTCATTTGCGATTATCTCGGTTGTGTATCGGTCAGTACCTGCCTTATCTGTCCATTTGCGTGTCTCCAATCTACCCTCAACATACACTGACCGACCTTTTTTCAAGTATTCGCCAGCAATCTCAGCAAGCTTTTTATAAAATGTTATGCGATGCCATTCGGTTTTTTCTTGCTTCTCACCCGTTTTATCTTTCCAGGTTTCTGTGGTTGCTAATGTGATGTTGGTGACTGCGTCACCATTAGGCATGTAACGTATCTCAGGGTCTTTGCCAAGATTGCCGATGAGTATTACTTTATTTATTGATGCCATTTATACTTCTCCTTCTAGTATTTGAACAACTCTTGTTTCATCAAAACCCTTCATGTCTACTTTTAGGTAAGCAACTCCTTCGCTTGCTAGTACCAAAGCTTCATGTACTCCTGGCAGAGACGCCAACTCACGCGATAATCGATTAGCTTTATCCGTGTCCATTTCCTGCACATGATACATTCTTGTGCGTACAGCGGCAGGAGCTTTCATAGTGATAGCAAGTACTAGCCATAATGCCAGTAGAACGCTACAAAATGCAAATAATGCTGGGCCGCCATGATGACCATAAAGGTAGCCCCCCGCAGTTGCTCCAGTAAAAGCACCGAGAAACTGGATGCTACTGTATACGCCAATAGCAGTGCCTTTTGCACCTACAGGAGAAATTTTTGAGATAAGAGATGGTAGGCTGGCTTCTAGAAGATTGAATGCAGTAAAGAATACCAACAACGCGATCCCCATGCCCATTATAGAATCGAGCATAAGCGCCAATAGTCCCTGACTTACTAGTAGTACGGATACAGCTATTACAAATACTGGTTTAAGTTTAACTTTCTTTTCTGAGTAGATGATAGCTGGAATGATTAGCGCCATAGAAATAAGCAATACTGGTAAATATATCTGCCAGTGATAATCTGCTGCTAATCCAGCCTTTCGCAGTGATAGGGGAATTACAAGCCATAGCGCCATAAGTGTCGCATGAAGCGCAAATACACCGAAATTTAAGCGTAACAGTTCGGGGTTTTGTAATACATTCAGGAAACGCCCAGTAACTGCTTCAGTGTCAGAATGGAAGCGGCAAATTAACGGATTAGGAATGATCTTGTAAACTACTACCATAGCCAGTAATGCAAGTATTCCAGTCATGGCAAAAATTCCCGGCACACCTATCAGGCGATTTAATCCAGGAGCAATGATGAGTGAGAGAGCGAAGACAGTACCAATAGTCATGCCAATCGACGCCATTGCTTTAGTGCGATGCTCTTCACGGGTAAGATCAGCAGCAAGTGCCATTACCGCAGCAGAGATTGCTCCCGAACCTTGGACAATACGGCCAAAGATTACCCAATAAATATCATCGGCAGATGCCGCAATGAAGCTTCCTATGGAAAATAAAATCAAACCAATATAGATAACTGGTTTTCGCCCAATACGGTCAGATAACCATCCAAAAGGAATTTGTAATATTGCTTGAGTGAGTCCGTAGGCGCCAAGCGCAATACCAACAAGCGTGTAATTGTTCCCGCCAGGCAAATGTTCTGCGTAAAACGCAAATACTGGAAGGATGATGAACATTCCAAGCATGCGTAACCCATAGATTGCCGCTAGGCCAGCAGTAGCTCGCAGTTCAATCGGGGACATTCTTTCGGAGGATGAAGACACGGACATCAATCAGATTAGGTAAACACTAGAAACTTGGGTATATTAGCAGGTTGATCAGCGCTTAGGTAGCCGATGGAATTCATCAAGATTCGTGGTGCACGTACCCACAATCTAAAAAACATCAGTATCGATCTTCCGCGAAACAAGCTAATCGTGATTACCGGCTTATCAGGATCAGGAAAGTCTTCACTCGCGTTTGACACACTCTATGCGGAAGGTCAGCGGCGTTATGTAGAATCTCTTTCAGCATACGCGCGGCAATTTCTTCAATTAATGGAGAAGCCGGATGTAGATTTGATCGAGGGACTCTCTCCCGCAATAGCTATAGAACAGAAAGCAACTTCTCATAATCCCCGCTCTACAGTTGGTACTGTCACTGAAATTCATGATTACATGCGTTTATTGTATGCGCGTGTAGGAGATCCACAATGTCCAGATCACCAGATCACTCTGACAGCTCAAAGTGTCTCACAAATGGTAGACCATGTATTACAACTACCAATAGACACTCGACTAATGATTCTTTCGCCTCTTGTGGTAGGGCGTAAAGGGGAACAGATAGACTTGTTTGACGAGTTATATGCTCAAGGTTTTGTACGTTTACGGATAGACGGAAAGATTTATGAAATCGATAAACTACCAAAATTGCAAAAGACTAAGAAACATACTATAGAAATAGTGGTGGATAGACTAAAGGTTTCACCTGATTGCAAACAGCGCCTAGCAGAGTCATTTGAAACAGCACTACGTCATGCTGACGGCCGAGCATTAGCGGTAGAAGTAGATTCTGGTCGCGAACATCTTTTTTCTGCTAAGTTCAGCTGTCCGGTGTGTAGTTATTCTCTATCGGAATTGGAGCCAAGATTGTTCTCCTTTAACAATCCAATGGGTGCTTGCCCCGAGTGCGATGGTCTAGGACAAATAACATTCTTTGATCCTAAGCGCGTTGTTGCTTTTCAGCATCTATCTCTGGCGTCTGGTGCAATTAAGGGTTGGGATCGGCGTAATCAGTTTTATTTCCAGATATTAGAGGGACTTTCTAAGCACTACAATTTTGATTTGGAGATACCATTTGAACAGCTTTCTTCAAATATTCAAGACATTGTTCTGAGCGGATCAGGAAAAGAGAAAATTTTGTTTTCTTATCTAAATGGCAAGGGTTCCAGGAATCGACACGAACATTCGTTTGAAGGTGTTATTCCTAGCTTGAAGCGCCGCTATAAGGAAACAGATTCGTCAGCGGTTCGCGAAGAATTAGCGAAATACCTTAACTCTCCGACTTGCCCCAAGTGTGAGGGTACTCGCCTTTGTCGAGAAGCACGTCATGTGAAGGTTGGAGGGAAAGCTATTTACGAAATAAATGCGTTGCCGCTAAAGCAAGCTAAGAATTTCTTCGACGAAATGAAACTAACTGGGCAAAAGCATTCTATTGCCGAAAGAATTGTTAAAGAAATTTCTAGTCGCTTACAGTTTCTCAATAACGTCGGTCTTGATTATTTGTCGTTGGATCGATCCGCTGATACGTTATCAGGTGGGGAATCACAGCGTATTCGGTTGGCTAGTCAGATTGGCTCGGGGTTGACCGGCGTAATGTATGTTCTAGATGAACCTTCCATTGGTTTACACCAACGTGATAATGGGCGACTCCTAGATACGCTCAAGAACTTGCGAGATCTTGGTAACAGTGTGATCGTGGTGGAGCATGATCGGGATGCCATATTATCTGCCAATTATGTGGTAGATATGGGCCCTGGTGCGGGTGAGCACGGTGGATTTATCGTTGCCCAAGGAACACCACAAGATATCAACAAAAGTAAAGATTCGTTAACTGGGAAATATATTTCCGGAGAACTAGTCATCAAATTACCGGAAAAACGTACCAAGCCGAAAAATGATTGTTGGCTATCAATTAAAGGAGCTTCGGGCAACAATCTAAAAAATGTAAATTTTAACTTGCCGATAGGAGTATTTGTTTGTGTCACAGGAGTATCTGGTTCAGGTAAGTCTACACTTATCAACAATACTCTTTACTATGCCATGGCGCGACATCTTTACGGTAGTAGTGTAGAACCCGCATCCTATCAATCCATTGAAGGGACAGCTTTTTTTGATAAAGTCATTAACATGGATCAAAGCCCAATTGGGCGTACTCCGCGTTCCAATCCTGCGACCTATACCGGCTTATTCACACCAATTCGTGAATTATTTGCAGGTGTGCCTCAAGCGCGAGAGCGTGGTTATAGCCCCGGGCGATTCTCATTTAATGTTAAAGGTGGTCGTTGCGAAGCTTGTCAGGGAGATGGCATGATTAAAGTGGAAATGCATTTCTTGCCAGATATATATGTGTCGTGTGATGTTTGCCATGGTATGCGCTATAACCGGGAGACACTTGAAGTTCAATACAAGGGAAAGAACATCATTGAAATTCTGCAAATGACAGTTGAGCAGGCGTATGAGTTTTTTAGCCAAGTGCCAGTGGTGGCTCGGAAACTGAGAACTCTGTTGGATGTGGGATTAGGCTACATTACTCTAGGGCAGTCTGCGACAACACTTTCTGGTGGCGAAGCTCAGCGTGTAAAATTGTCACTGGAACTCTCAAAACGTGATACAGGTCGTACTCTGTATATACTTGACGAACCCACCACCGGGTTGCATTTCCAGGATATAGATTTGTTGCTAAAAGTATTGCACCGACTACGTGATCACGGAAATACTGTGGTAGTAATTGAGCATAATCTTGATGTGATTAAAACTGCGGATTGGATCATCGACCTTGGTCCTGAAGGTGGTGATGCTGGTGGTCAGATTATTGTTGAAGGGCCGCCAGAGGAAGTTGCGGAAAATAAGGTGAGTTTTACCGGTCATTACCTTAGAACAGTACTCAATTTGCAATCTGTGAGAGAAGTAAGATGAATCCTCGCAAGCTTTTGCTTGATAGCTTCGATGTTGCCGTTGCAGTTGATGATCCATTACATATCGTACCTCAACATTTCTAGTTATATTTTTTAGTTTGTTAAAAAATCGAATTAATGTTCTTATACTATTGCAGTATTAAAATAGGATACCTGAATTATTATAGGAAAGTGTAAATGGCAGCAACTATACTGGTGGTAGAAGATGAGCCAGCAATTCAAGAATTGATTTCGTATGGCCTACGAAAGGCTGGTCATGAAACTTTCTGTGCAGGAGATGCTGAGCAGGCTATGGCAATAATAAATGATGTTCTGCCTGATTTAGTGTTGCTCGACTGGATGTTACCTGGAATGAGCGGCATTGAATTTGCTAAGTTGTTGCGGCGTGCTGGCCGAACTAAGAATATTCCTATTATTATGCTTACTGCGCGTGCAGAAGAGAGTGATAAAGTATCAGGACTAGAGGTCGGCGCAGATGATTACATCACCAAGCCATTTTCGCCACGTGAGCTCATTGCCCGGATTAAAGCAGTTTTACGGCGGCGTTCGCCAGAGGCTGTTGACGATGTTGTCGAGATCAGTGGGCTAAGGCTTGATCCAGTCACTCATCGCGTGACTGTAAGTAACAATGAAGTGATATTTGGCCCCACAGAGTTCCGATTATTGTATTTCTTGATGACTCACTCAGAGCGGGTGCATTCGCGTTCACAGTTACTTGATGGGGTGTGGGGTGATCATGTTTTTGTTGAGGACCGCACAGTTGACGTGCATATAAGAAGATTACGTAAGATATTGGAACCTGTTGGTAAGGATGGATTGGTACAAACTGTAAGAGGTTCTGGTTACCGGCTATCTGTCGGTAGGGCATCGGGTATGGGATAATATGAGGATGATGATTCAGCTTCATTCTTTGGAATAAATTACGTGTCCGGTTTCCCAGGGGGCTTAGTTGTTGTCATTCTACTTACCGCTGTAGCAGGTAGTATATGGATGATTTTTGATATTGTCATGGCGTTATTATTCTATAGCATGGCATTGTTGTTACTAGTCATTTATCACCTGCGTTACCTAACGTTTCTGGATAGATGGTTACAAATCCCTGACCCTTCATCTGCTACTTTGCCTGATGGTTCCGGTGCATGGGGTGATGTGTTTGCACGGCTGGCGCGTCTTATGCGTAATCAGAACCAAAGTCACCAACAATTAAGTTTGGCACTAGAACGTCTCCAGCGTGCTACTTCGGCAATGCCAGAAGGTGTGGTGATTCTAGATGAGACCAATCGCATCGAATGGTGTAATCCGGTTGCTGAACAGCATTTTGGCATAGACTTTAAACGAGATGCTAGTCAGCAAATTACCTTCCTAGTACGTCAACCTCAGTTTGCCGAGTATCTCTCAATCCTCAATTACAGTGAGCCTCTGATAGTTAAGCAAACAAGGCGTCAGGAATTGATTCTTTCTCTACAGTTAGTGCCATATGGAGATAAGCAGAAATTACTAATTAGTCGTGATATTACCCGTCTTGAGGGAGTTGAAACGATGCGACGGGATTTTGTTGCCAATGTTTCACATGAATTGCGCACACCACTCACAGTAATCGGTGGGTTTTTTGAAACCTTGTCTGAAGAAAATTGGATCTCCTCTGAGATGGGCAAGCGGGCACTTGTTCTTATGACTGATCAGACCAAACGTATGCAACGTCTAGTAGAAGACTTGTTAACGCTATCACGGCTTGAGAATACACAAAACCAGGTGCAAGAAGAACCCGTCAATGTGGCCGAAGTATTGCACGAGTTGTATCAAGAGGCACAATCTTTAAGTGCTGGACGTCATCATATCAACTTTAGTCTCGATACTGATGTAAGGTTAAAGGGAAGCCTGGACGAGTTACGGAGTGCATTTAGTAATCTTGTCAGCAATGCCATACGCTATACCCCAAATGGTGGAGAAGTTGATCTGAGTTGGAAGAGTCAAGATGGGCAAGGTGTATTTACTGTAGAGGACAGTGGAATTGGTATTGATCTAGAACATATTCCACGTCTAGTTGAACGTTTTTATCGGGTGGACCTTAGTCGTTCACGAGGAACTGGTGGTACTGGTTTGGGGCTTGCAATTGTCAAACATGTTCTAAATCGTCACCAGGCGCACCTGAAAATTGTTAGTGAACCAGGGAAAGGTAGCTCTTTTAGTGCGTGGTTCCCGAAAAAACGGTTAATAGTTCAGAAGAATGAATAAATCATAGTATATTTACTAACTAAAAGTACTATAAAAGATACTGTATTTATGTTCAAGACCATTGAAAATTTTGTCGGCAATACGCCTTTGGTAAGGCTAAAACGCTTGCCTGGGAAGACTAGTAATATTCTTCTTGCTAAGTTGGAAGGTAATAACCCTGCAGGTTCTGTAAAAGATCGCCCAGCGTTGTCAATGATTTTAAATGCACAGAAACGTGGGGACATTAAATTAGGTGATACTCTAATAGAGGCTACTAGTGGAAACACTGGAATAGCTTTAGCGATGGTGGCTGCGATGATGGGCTATCGCATGGTATTAGTGATGCCAGAGCATCTTAGTGTAGAACGACGTCAATCTATGAGTGCATATGGTGCGGAGATTGTATTGACCTCAAAAGAAGGCGGAATGGAGGAGGCAAGAGATGTAGCAGAGAATATGAGTAAATTGGGGCGTGGAAGCATCCTTAATCAATTTGCCAATTCTGATAATCCATTAGCACATTACAAAGGTACTGCGCCTGAAATCTGGCGTGATACTGATGGTAAGGTTACCCACTTTGTAAGTAGTATGGGAACTACAGGCACCATTATGGGTTGCGCGAGGTATTTCGGGGAAAAGGATCCATCAATCCAGATTATTGGAGTACAGCCAAAGGAGGGCGCCCAGATTCCTGGAATCAGAAAATGGCCTGAAGCGTATCTACCTAGAATTTATGAAGCAAAGCGAGTAGATCGCATAATGCTGGTTTCTCAGGAAGAGGCGGAGAATTTTACTCGACGTCTAGCTCGAGAAGAAGGAATTTTTGCGGGAGTTTCATCTGGTGGTGCGTTGGCTGTAGCACTTGAAATATCCTCTAAAATAGAAAATGCGGTAATTGTTTTTATAGTGTGTGATCGTGGTGACCGGTATCTTTCAACTGGTATTTTTTCTAGCTAAATACAGTTGAACATATATGGTAGAAAGTGTTATATTTCATAAGCTTATAACGAATATTCACATTCCATTTATCATCCTGAAATGCCGGAATCTAATTTACTAGATAAGATATAGAAATTGCAAAGGTTTGATAATAACCTTGGAAAAGTTCAAGTAAGGTTATTCTATTCAAATTATTCTAGGACTATAAAAAGTATAACTACAAACTTATTTAGGGAGGACATGTTTGGTTCCGACTCTTGTTTTTGACATCGAAACTGTACCTGATATTGAGGGGCTTCGTAAAATTCACGAGCTTAGCTCTGAACTTTCCTCTGCCGACATTGCTGAGATGGCGTTTCAGTCACGCCGTCAAACTAGCGGAAATGATTTTTTACCACTTCATGTCCATAAAATAATTGCTATTTCGTGCGCACTGCGCGACAGAAATGATTTTTGTGTGTGGTCTTTGGGTAGTACGGAAGATACTGAGGCGGAACTTATCCGACGATTCTTTGAAGGTATTGATAAATATACACCTCAATTGGTTTCGTGGAATGGTAATGGTTTTGACTTGCCAGTACTGCACTACCGCAGCATGATTAATGGTATCCAAGCACGCCGCTATTGGGAGACAGGTGAGAATGATCGGGAATTTAAATGGAACAACTATCTTAGCCGATATCATATTCGCCATCTAGACTTAATGGATTTGTTGGCGTTGCATCAGCCACGTGCAAATGTGGCGCTTAACGATTTGGCAAAGCTGATAGGCTTTCCAGGTAAGCTTGGAATGGATGGTTCTCAGGTATGGAGTTCATTCCAGAATGGTGAAAGTGTGGCAATCCGAAACTATTGTGAAACTGATGTAGTAAATACTTATCTTATGTTTCTGCGCTTCCAGTTTCTACGTGGTATTTTAGACGATGAACAATATCTTTATGAGAACGAACTAGTGCGTACTACCCTGAAAAAATATACTGCACCTCATTGGGAGGAATTTTTGAATCAGTGGAAGACTCAATAAGAAGATTACGAATCGCTTTTGTTTATTCTTGTAGTATAGATAACTGTTAGGGTGACATTCGTCACCCTAAGCAGACAAACCATTTCATTTTCTAGTCTCTTTCTCCCGCAAACGCCATCAACAGATGTAGCAGATGTACAAAGAGATTAAAAATATTAAGGTACATACCAAGTGCTGCCATCACATAGTTTGTTTCACCACCGTTTACAATGCGACTTACGTCATACAGAATAAAGCCTGAAAACAACAATACTGCAACTGCTGAGATAGCCAGAGACGCTGCTGGTACAGCAAGGAACACGTTTGCAATCATTGCAATTAACAATAGGATTATCCCTGCAAACAGAAAATTTCCAATAAAACCAAAATCTTTGCGTGTAACCGTTGCATATCCGGCCAAAGCAAAGAGTATAGTTGCGGTGCCTCCGGCAGCAATACCTATTAATTGAGGGCCGTTACTGAACTGTAGCGCGGCATTAAGTAGTGGTCCAAGGAACCAACCAAGACAGAAAGTGAATCCGAATAGTAAGATAATTCCCCATATACTGTTTCGGGTAGCCCTTATTGCAAATATGAACCCAAACATTACTGCTAACATGACTACCGTGCCCATGATCGGGGACTGAGCAAAGAAAGA
The DNA here is from genome assembly GCA_004525885.1 of Nitrosomonadales bacterium. Classification (GTDB taxonomy): domain Bacteria; phylum Pseudomonadota; class Gammaproteobacteria; order Burkholderiales; family Nitrosomonadaceae; genus BJGV01. Next base: position 3,889 of record SPBV01000010.1, on the reverse strand, counting down.
GAGATCTGTACTCATCCCGATCATTGCTCCAACTATCGTTGGAATCATGGTTAGACCGAGCATCCAGAAGGTATTACGAAGAACTTTGTTGCGGATAACTTTGAATTCTTTCGTTTGTAATGTTTGGTTTGGATATCGTAGTTCTGGTTGCATCTGCTCTCCTTGGTTATCAGGTTACACTAAACTAATATTGCATAAGACTACTAATATTCATGAAAAGTTGCAATATTTTTTAAGAATTAGAAATGTCACTTAGAAGCGATAAATATACTATCACGGTAAGATCTCGGTAAATAGAAACTTTAAGAGAAAATGCCGATCTTAATGGATATTGATTATACTTTATGAAAAATGCCTACAATGGTACTAAGTATTTTTTGGGTTGGTTTCGGTGCCTTTCCGAGAGACCAACTTTTGTTTATCGACCTCAATTATAGCTCCATTTCAAGAAATTTATACCAAGGATCCTTTAGAAATTTTTGTTTTTAATTTATGAGAGAATAGTATGAATGTTTCAACTGCCATTAATTCACGACGTGCTATCAAGTCTTTTGATTCCAATCATCAAATAAGTGAAGCTGAGATCGAGCAACTTATGTTACTTGCATTACTTTCTCCAACTTCTTTCAATATTCAGAATTGGCGTTTCTTGTTGGTAAAAGATCCTAAACTGAGACGTCAGCTACGCACTGTAGCTTGGGATCAGGCACAGGTTACGGATGCTTCATTGCTCATTGTGCTGACTGCCGATTTAAAGTCGTGGGCGAAGGAGCCCGCGCGCTATTGGAAAAATGCACCACAACCGGTTCAAGACTTCCTTCTTCCTGCAATTGAACAATACTATAACGGGCATGAGCAGGTACAACGAGATGAGGCGATGCGTTCATGTGGTATTGTGTCAATGACACTAATGTTAGCGGCACAAGAAATGGGTTATGACTCATGCCCGATGGTTGGTTTCGATTTCGAAAAAGTGGGAAGGATTATTAATCTGCCAGCAGATCACGTTATCGCTATGTTTGTAACCATTGGAAAGGGTATTAAGGATATATGGGACCGAGATGGGAGAATAACTATGGACGAGGCAGTAATTACTGATAGATTCTAATTTAAAAAGTCGCGAATCTTGTTAAAAATAAGATCCCGGCGATACTCCTGCTTCTTACAAAACTAGTATTAGTTATTTCATTGTATCGAGGTTAGCTTGTGCGTCAACATTTCCCTGTGCCGCTGCTTTTGCATACCATTCTTTAGCTTTTGCAATATTTTGTGTTGTGCCTTCACCTATATGATACATAGCGCCAAGGTTATTCTGTGCATCAGCATTTCCCTGAAGGGCAGCTTTACGAAAAAAATCAACAGCCTTAACGGTATCTTTGGCTAGTCCACCTTCACCATTGAGATACATCAAGCCAAGGTTGTATTGTGCCGCAGCATTACCTTGAAGGGCAGCCCTATGAAACCATGCTGCAGCTGTAGCAGGATCGTTACCCAATATTTTTCCAGAAGCATCCTTGGAGATGGCTTCCCCCGAATAATACATCACGCCAAGAGTAGTCTGAGCTTCAGCATCCCCTGCATCAGCATCTTTTCTTAATTTTTGGAATTTCTCTTCTGGTGTTGGATCATCCGGTGAGGCGTTCGGCAGTATCTCTTCAGCAAGCATAGATTTTTCTTTTGGAGTTAATCCCTCTGTCAAGACAGTTGGAAGTTCTCCCTCAAGTGTTATTTCACTACCTAAAGAAACGGGCTCTTTCATTCTATCTGTATTGTTAGATCCTTCTTTACTACAATCAACAATAGTTAATAAAATAGAAAAAATATTCATTAAGCATTTTCATTTATTGAATCAAATAAACCGTGAAGAGAAAATATCTCGCCAGCAGAATTCTATAAGAGAAATATAAAAAATTGGAAATTTCTTGTCAACTGTTAATTGACTGCTAGGATATAGTATTTGTAAAAGTTAATCTCACCTGATCTTTGCATCATTAAACTTAATTCGTGGAACTGGTTCTGATCATTGTGCTTGCCACTTGAAGAATTTCATTATTATTGTTTTGGGGGACGGGAAAGAGAAAAACGATAAGCTTATAAATAGACTTAATCACCCATATTCTACTTAGAATCGTATAGATCCTAATAACTGGATTCAGGCGCGTCGTTACCCTAAGCGTTGACATAATTGCCCTGAATGAATAGAGATTACAGGCTATAGTACATATCAAACTCAATCGGATGGGTTGCCATACGGGAGCGCATGACCTCTTCCATTTTTAGGTCGATATAGGCGTTCAGCATGTCGTTTGAAAACACATCTCCCCGGGTAAGGAAATCGCGGTCCCTATCGAGGTTATCAAGGGCCTCTTCTAGGGAAACGGAGGAATTTGGAACCTTGGATGCTTCTTCGGGGGGCAGGTCATAGAGATTTTTATCCATGGGGTCACCCGGATGAATTTTATTTTGGATACCATCTAACCCAGCCATCATTAAAGCAGTGAACGCGAGATATGGATTGGCGGTGGGATCAGGGAATCGTGCCTCGATACGTCGCGCCTTGGAGTCATTAGTATAGGGAATACGAACTGCAGCAGACCGGTTACTTACTGAATAGGCAAGGTTACTAGGAGCTTCAAAACCGGGGACTAAGCGCCTATAGGAATTTATACTGGGATTGGTAATAGCGTTCAGAGCTTTCGCGTGTTTGATGATGCCACCAATATAAAATAGGGCCATTTCAGACAAGCCGGCGTATCCATTTCCAGAAAACAAATTCTGACCATTCTTCCAGAGTGACTGGTGTACATGCATACCTGAGCCGTTGTCACCAACAATTGGCTTGGGCATGAAAGTTGCTGTTTTCCCATAAGAGTGCGCGACGTTATGTACAACATATTTGAGCACTTGGGTTGAGTCAGCACGTTTCACCAGGCTATTGAATTTTGTACCTATTTCACACTGACCAGCAGTGGCGACTTCGTGGTGGTGGACTTCCACTTCCACCCCCATCTCTTCAAGCGCGAGGCACATCGCTGAACGGATATCCTGTAAAGAGTCAACTGGGGGGACTGGAAAATAACCACTTTTTACCATGGGGCGGTGGCCAACATTTCCACTCTCATATCTTTCTAGAGAGCTCCAAGCTGCCTCACTAGATTCAATTTTTACTGAACAACCCGACATGTCTGTATGCCAGGTTACAGAGTCAAAAATAAAGAACTCAGGTTCAGGACCAAAATAGGCAGTATCAGCAATACCAGTTGACTTGAGATAGGCTTCACCACGACGCGCCAAAGAGCGCGGATCCCGGCTATAACCTTGACCGTCTGAAGGCTCAACTACATCACAGGTAAGTAGAAGAGTGGGTTCATCCATGAACGGGTCCATATTAGCTGTGCTATAGTCAGGCATCAACAGCATATCGGAAGCCTGAATCCCTTTCCAGCCAGCAATTGATGAGCCATCAAATGCGTGACCATCTTCAAATTTATCAATGTTGAAAGCGTGTGCCGGAACAGTTACGTGATGTTCCTTGCCTCGCGTATCAGTAAAGCGTAAATCAACGAATTTTACTTCGTTGTCTTGTATCATTTTTAAAACATCGGTTGCTGCCATAATTTTCTCCAGACTAGATTTGCAATCTAACGTAGCATAGGAAATGAGAGAAATACCAAATGTAGGATTATATCAGGACGAATGAGGTTATCACTTGAAACAAATTAAAAAATATGGCACAAGATATTGCTTCCAAAATTTAGAGTCGGGCAGTTATTTATTGTGTTAGGACTTAATTGCCATAGCAGAGTAGTGTTTTTATCAGAATTTTTAAGCATCAATAATAGAAATGGAATAACATTACACTCTTTAATCTTTAACTATTGGAACGTAT
>SPBV01000157.1 GCA_004525885.1 Nitrosomonadales bacterium | reverse complement strand
TCGTTAGCAAATAATTGCTCCACAGACTCGCGCTCCTGTATAAGATAAATGTTGTCACCATCTACCATAACCTCAGCTGCACGAGGACGACTGTTGTAGTTGGAACTCATACTCATACCGTAAGCACCAGCAGACATAACAGCAAGCAAATCCCCTTGAGACAGAGCAAGCTTACGGTCATACCCAAGAAAATCTCCGGTTTCACAGACAGGACCTACTATTTGGTAAGTTTTAACACTGTGTCCGTTTACAATAACTGGCAAAATTTCATGGTAAGCATCGTACAAAGCGGGCCGGATCAGGTCATTCATGGCTGCATCTACAATGGCAAAATCTCGATGAGATGTATGTTTGAGGTATTCGACACGGGTGAGCAATAAGCCGGCATTTCCCACCAATGAACGTCCAGGCTCTATCAAGATACGCTGAGTACGATGACCAATGTCGGCACATAATGCCGCAACGTAATTCTGAATCGATGGTGGGTTCTCTCCAAAATAACGAATCCCAAGACCACCACCGAAATCCAGATGCTCGATTTGGAGCTTTCTTGCTTCTAAGCAATCCAACAAACCAAGTATCTTTCCACAGGCTTCAGTAAATGGAGCAAGTTCAGTTAACTGTGAGCCTATATGGAAATCCAACCCGGTAATGCGAATATTGGTAAGTTTCTCACCTGAAAAATAGAGTTGTTCTGCTTCGCTAAAAGGTATACCAAATTTATTCTCTTTGAGACCAGTAGAGATATAAGGATGAGTCCTTGCATCTACGTCTGGGTTAACTCTCAGACTAACAGGAGCAATTTTATCCATTTCATTCGCGATATGATTCAATACTCTTAGCTCTGCTTCTGATTCCACGTTAAAACAAAGTATATTTGCAGCAAGTGCAGCTCGTATTTCATCAGAGCGCTTTCCTACGCCAGAAAATACTATTTTTTGTGGATCCCCGCCGGCCTTGAGAACTCTCTGCAGCTCGCCACCGGAAACTATATCAAAGCCACTACCAAGTCTGGCAAATAAATTTAAAATAGCAAGACTAGGATTAGCTTTTACTGCATAACATACCAAGTGATCACGTGCAGCAAAGGCAGTATCAAATTCCCTGTATGCATTAGTCAGCGCTGCATGCGAATAAACATAGCAGGGTGTACCAAACTCTCTGTAAATCTGATCTAGAGGAACTGATTCGACACAAAGCGTAGCATCGTTATATTTAAAAAATGGAAACCCACTCAATTTTTTTGCCCTTCAACCCGCGGCTTCTGTTTATCTAGTGGTGGATCTTGCGGAAGATAAAGAGGACCTTTCAAACCACAAGCCCCTAGCATCAAGATAAACAAAATAGCGCTACTTAGTGTACGCATGGAATATTACCAATATAATAGATACAAAATACTACCATAAATTAAAACTAATAAATGTGCATGAGTGTGCTGTAAGTGCGTATCAAATCGTCACGTTTATCTAATTCTTTTTAATTCATTCCGAATGGCTAAATAGTCTGGATAAATACTTTCTACTGTTTTCCAAAATGCTGAAGAGTGATTCATTTCGATGAGATGCGACAATTCGTGTGCAACCACATAGTCCACTAAACTAATCGATAATTGAATTAGCCTCCAATTTAGATGAACGATTCCACGTACATCACAACTACCCCACTGAGTTTTCGCATTCGACAACCGCAGTTGTGGTTGTGGCACACCTAACTTGTTCGCGAAGACTGCAATACGTTCGCTGAAACAAATCCGGGCCTGCCTGTGATACCACTCCATTACGACTTTCTCTACTTCGTGAGTGGCTACGATAGATGGTAATGGTAATTCTAGTTGCCTCTTTTCCGCTTTTGTTTTTAGTCTTACTTGAGTCATTTTCATCACTCCAGTCGCTGTTGCCTCTAGCTTCCATAGTTCTCCAAGTAATGGAAAGGTTGCAGATTCCTCCCACACCAGTCTGATCGATTCTTTGTTTTCCCATTCACCAAGATTCTTTAGAACCCAATTGGCTCTTTCTTGTAACACAGACTCAATCCAACTCAATGTCTCTCTCATGGGAGCACTAACCGTCAAGCCATCACAATCTATTTTCATACCTATTGCATTACAGCTGCGACGCTTTAGAGTATATGACACTTCTTTATCATTCAAAGTAACACGGCGCACCTCTCTCTTCTGTGCTTTTCTACCTACACATGTTGACTGAAATAAGCTCATTGTCATTTGACTTCGGTAATATCCTTATCACAGATACGCGCCACTTCTAGCTCAATCCACTCTTCCACCCTAGCATTTAGCTCATTCGTATCCATTCCCGTAGGGTCTATTGGCGCGCCTATACTAACCGTAATAGTGCCAGGCAACTTAATAAAAGAATTTTTACCCCAAAGTGTTCCCGCATTATGTGCAACCGGAACTACCGACACTCCAGTATTCGTAGCAAGCCATGCGCCACCAATTCCGTATTTACCCCTTTTCCCGGGATCAATACGCGAACCTTCTGGGAAAATCACTATCCAAAGCCCTTTCTTTAGCCTGTCTTTCCCTTGCCGAACGATTTGTTTTAATGCTGTTTTACCTAAACTACGATTTATTGCGATGGGATTTGTCATCGCCAACCCCCAGCCAAAAAATGGAATACGTAGCAACTCTTTTTTAATCACCCATACTTGCGGTGGAAAGATCTGCTGAAACGCAAGTGTCTCCCACGCTGACTGGTGCTTCGATAACACAATACTTGGTGTTTTCGGAATATTCTCTACGCCCAATACACGATAACGAACACCACAGATGATCTGAGTCAAAAACAACATTATATGCGCCCATCCAGAAGTTATACGATAGCGATTAAGATGGTTCAACGGAAACGAAGCAAGGATAAGTAACGCGTAAAATGGTGTAATTATGATAAGTAATAAGGTATAGAGTGTTGAGCGTAGTGCCGCAATAACCAATTTCATTTGGTCAGGGTATCAGCCACAGCGGCTAGATCAGCAAAGATTCTCGTATTTTTGGGGAGGCTTTTTGCGGTTCTTGTTTTTTTACCTCTTCCAGTAAGAACCATGGTTGGGACTGCGCCAACCGACGCTGCTGCTTGCAAATAACGCAATTCATCTCCAACCGTAGGCACATCCTTTAAATCAGTACCAAAACGTTGTGCAATTTCTTCAAACATCATAATCAATAACCTGCTGCAATTAAGTTTCTCAATGTTAATGTGTGGACTGAAGAATATTGCATCAATTCGCCCACCAGCCTGACTCACGGCTTTGTACATCATGTCATTCATAGCATTAAACGCTTTCATATCAAGTACCTTACGATCACAAGACCGATTACTGGCAACTATCACCCGATATCCCGCCTGATTTAGATGTGCAATAGCCTCTAGACTTCCAGGAATAGGTCTCCATTCACTAGATATCTTAGTAACGAGATTACTGTCGTTATCAATGACGCCGTCATGATCGAGGATAATCAGCTTCATAAGTGTCAGGAAACCATTAAGCTTAAATCGGCTACTTGATTCATATAAACACGCCCACATTGTAATAGTACAAATCTATTATTCCGGATTCTTTGATCTTCAACATTTACCAGAACCTGCTCAAAAAAATCTTTTACTGGAGGAGCAAGTTTAACTAAAATATCTAAGGCCTCTGCGAAACGTTTCTCAGACTTAAGCACTTCCGATTTTTTACCTATCTTTTGTAGAGCGTCCCATAGATTAACTTCAACATCGCTTTCAAATAGACTTGGATCTGGCATTTTTAAACCGTCTACGGAATAATTAGCATAGGTTATTTTTTCGCCAGATTTCTTTAGAATATTTGTAATACGTTTGTTTGCATTAGCTAGAATGCGGCCTTCCTCTGTTGAGAGAAATGCTGTCGCCATGGGAATAATATCTGCGAGCACACCTAAAGGGGTTGCGCTTCCAAATGGACTAATAACCGATTCTATAGCATGATAATTATGCCCCTGGTCAATAAAATACCTTCGCGCCCTATCCAATAAAAAATTGGTAACTAGATCCGGATCACATCTAGGGCTATGCCTAATATCTTGCGGCATATATTTTTGTGCGAGAAGAACTAAGTCATGCAAATTAATATTAAGATGTTTTTGCACCAACATCCTAACAACTCCGAATGCATGACGACGTAATGCAAAGGGATCCTTGTCACCAGAAGGAACTTGCCCGACACCAAACATCCCAACTAGAGCTTCCAATTTATCCGCAAGTGCTGCACATGTGCCGGCCATATTGCGCGGCAAATCATCACCCGCAAATCTAGGCTTGTAATGGTCTTCGATTGCGAAAGCGATTTCATCACTAATCCCATCATGTTTTGCGTAATAACGTCCCATGATGCCTTGCAGCTCTGGAAATTCCCCTACCATGTCAGTGAGCAAGTCGGCTTTAGCCAGCATTGCAACTTCGCCCGCTTGTGCGGCAAGTGTGTTATCACCCAGTTGCAAACCAATTGCTTGCGCAATTCCCCATATACGCTCCACTCGATCACTCTGCATACCAAGCTT
>SPBV01000076.1 GCA_004525885.1 Nitrosomonadales bacterium | reverse complement strand
ATTTATGATCTGGCCATCACCGTTCCATGCATGCCACAAAGAAGATACGGTAGCAGACATGTCCGGGGACATACCCTCGGTATAAAGATTTAGAAAAGCTTCTAGCTTAATTCGATGCGACTCTTCTGCCTGCGGATAAATATTCCATACAAAAGGCCGTGCCGCCCATTGAGCACGAACAAATGAATCTTCGCCACGTACAAAATTAACATCGCATGCCCAGAGTAGTTGATCGTATTCATTCTGCTCCAAAAATGGAATAAAACATACTTTCAAATGCCCAGATTGCAGTATCTCACCAATTTTTGGTGAATCAATACCAAAAAAGTCCGCAACAGCATCGAATACAGAACCTTGCGGTATCAACACACATATTGGAACATCCGACACGACCCATGCCGAGAATAATTCGTGTATTGGTGCGCCATCGTAGCAGAATAATGAAATGCGCAGTTCACTCTTGGTACGTAGATATATACCCTTTTTCTGCCAAAATGCTGCCTGTGCCGTATTATTAAATTTGCCTTTGGCGGCTAATAAATCTTTCTCAAGCAATAACCCGCCAGTCCCTTGTACAAAGCCTGGAAAGAAAAAATGTTTTACCAGAGGTAAATAGGGATGGAATGATGGTAAATGGTGGCAGCCTATTACCCAATTCTCAGCACTAAGATACTCTAAATTTATCCAAACAGGTGACTGCGGCAATGCGGCCATCGCAACGATGTAACTATTAGGCAACTCACAGGAAAATGCTTCAATTATTACGTTGGCAGGTTTGATATTGGAAAATGACTGCTGCCAGAAACATATTTCAACACCATGCAACCACTGTTGCTCTACATCTAAATTTATGTCAGATACAATTTGCGCAAAACTTTCAAGATTATCCACCCAAAGTCTTACTTCCATTCCATGCTCATGTACTAACTGACGTGAAAGTCGCCAACAGAAACCGATATCACCAAAATTATCGATAACGGTACAAAAAATATCCCAACGTATCTTCATTGAGCGCGACAATAATACTCCCGAATGCCCCCTGAAAGACTACTCTATACAGGAATCTTCAAATCTAGTCTTCAATGACGGATACAAGCTAGCGATGATGTTTGTCATTTTAGCTTATACAAACTGAAAAGAATTCAATCTCAAGCTTCATCTGGCTCTGGGTTTTCTGTAAGCTCAGGTTTTATCCCAATATTAGATAATGCGTACTTTTTTCTTGGAATCTTACCGGGAATTTTTGGCGTCAAACACACCACATCAGAATTTTGCGCGCGGTGACGCAAAGCGTGATCCATCAGAACCAATGCCAACATCGCCTCAGCAATTGGAGTAGCACGAATTCCAACACAGGGATCATGTCTACCGTGAGTTTCCACAATCACTGGCTTCCCAGATTTATCGATCGATCGTTGCTCTAAGCGGATACTTGAAGTAGGCTTGATAGCAATATTCACAGTAATATCCTGGCCAGTTGAAATACCCCCCAGTATTCCCCCTGCGTTGTTGCTCAGGAACCCTTCAGGGGTTATTTCATCTGAGTGCTGAGTTCCTTTTTGTGAAACACTGGCAAAACCCGCGCCAATTTCTACACCCTTTACTGCATTGATACTCATCATCGCATAGGCAATTTCCGCGTCTAGCCGGTCATAAACAGGTTCACCCCAACCTACCGGAACGTTTTCTGCCACTACGGTAATTTTTGCACCAACCGAATCACCAGATTTTCGCAATTTTTCCATGAATACATCAAGTTGAGGCACAATATCAGTATCGGCTGCAAAAAATGGATTTTGGTTTACTGCGTCCCACTGTTTGAAAGGGACCACAACTGATCCTAATTGTGCCATGTAACCACGTATCAGTATCCCATATTTTTCGTGTAACCATTTTTTTGCAATGGATGCTGCAGCCACCCGTACAGCTGTCTCACGGGCGGAAGAGCGTCCCCCGCCACGATAATCGCGTATTCCATATTTTTGCCAATAGGTATAGTCCGCGTGCCCTGGGCGAAAAGTCTCCATTATTTTACTGTAATCCTTGCTACGCTGATTTTCGTTGCGGATTAGTAAAGCCATTGGAGTGCCAGTTGTTTTACCTTCGAACACACCAGAAAGAATTTCTACAGTGTCAGATTCTTTCCGCTGGGTCACATGGCGAGAAGTACCTGGTTTACGCCGATCTAACTCTTGTTGGATATCGTTAGAGGATAGTTCCATCCCCGGTGGGCAGCCATCTACTACGCATCCAATAGCGGGACCGTGAGACTCACCGAATGAAGTGACACAAAAAAGTTTACCGATAGTGTTACCAGACATTTCAATTCTCTTGTTAAATCAACTCATCAATTTTATCACGCAGCTATACTAGTATAACTACTAGGTATGCAATATTCCCTGCAGCATCTGCATCCCCCATGCCACACCAAAACCCGTAACGTCACTACCAATTGCTCCTAATCCACCCTTATTTCTACTAGCGGAAAGATCCATATGTAGCCATGGCGTATCATTAACAAATCTCCTGAGAAAAATTGCTGCGAGAATATGATCGGCCTCATGTTCCAGTGAACACTGCTTAACGTCGGCAATTGTGCTTTCTAAGCCAATCTCATAATCGGAATCCATTGGGAATACCAAAACTCTCTCCCCACATAATCTTCCTGCAACCAGAGCTTTTCGTATTAAGTCATCACAGTTGCTGAAAATGCCACTATAACGTGATCCTAGCGCAATACACATGGTACCGGTGAGTGTCGCAAAATCCATCATCACATCTGGCTTTTGTTTTGCCGCTAAGGTCAACGTATCTGCTAATACCATTCGCCCTTCAGCGTCTGTATTTATGATCTCGATAGTATCTCCATTTAATGCGGTCACTACATCGTTTTGCTTATAAGCACGAGGACTAATATGATTTTGTGCAATCGCAAGCCAGCAATCAATATTCACAGCCAGGTTAGCATGAGTTGCTGCTAACAAAATACTCAAAGCTACTGCCGAACCATTCATGTCTTCATGCATTCCATACATGTAGCGCGCTGGTTTCAGATTGTGGCCTCCAGTATCGAAGCAAATGCCCTTGCCTACTAGGGCCACAGTTTTATCCGAACCTCTAACCGATCTTTTCAAGTGAATAATGCAGGCATCTTCAGAGTCACTACCTTGGGCCACGGCAACAAAGGCACCTGCGCCCATTTTACGTAGCGTTTTAAGGTTAAACTCCTGATACTTCCAACCCTCATTCTTTGCAAGCTTCTTTACGCGCTTACGATAAAAATAGGGAGTTAATTCGTTAGGTGGTAGAACTGTTAGCTCACGTGCAAGTAAATTACCTTCTGCTTGAGCACGTAGTAACGAAAAGCCATGAATATCTTTGTATCCGTACAAAATGATTTTGGAGAGTGCTTTTCTGTCCAATTTTTTCTTATCAGTTTTACGAGATGGCAAAACCGAACCATTTGCCCACATCGCATACACTGCTAGCTCCGAGAATGCTCGTTTTTCCTGAATATCACCGTAGACTGCAAGATAAATTTCTTCCGGGTTCTCTGCTAGCAACAACTGCAGGGCCTTACGTATACAAGTTTGCTGCTCGAATATAGGCTTTTCCAGATCCATCACGACCCATACACATAATGAACCACTTTCAAGATTGGCGCTAACTGACACCCCGCTGATTTCTTCTGGTTTCATTTTGCGCCGTAACAATATTTTTTCTAAAATATTTTTACCAAAAAATATATCCTTATTTCGAAATCTTTCTAATGACTTATCAAATTTTGGTAGCACCACTAAGAATTGCCTTATTTCGTCGGACTCACTCAAGGGTGAAGCATTCTGTATTAGTTTTGCCAACATTGGTTATCCTATAAATATTAACTGTTATTATATACGCCATGACCCATTTATCTGTTGCGGCTTTTTAAAAAAATTTTAATTTCCTAATATCATTCTCTCTCATGCGCCAGTACCTCGAACTAATGCAACATGTTCTCAAACACGGAAACAAAAAATCGGACCGTACCGGAACCGGTACGCTTTCAGTATTTGGTTACCAAATGCGCTTTAATTTAGCAAATGGTTTCCCGCTTGTTACGACTAAGAAATGTCATTTGAAGTCTATCATTTACGAATTGCTTTGGTTCCTACAAGGTGACACGAATATAAAATATCTAAATGATAACGACGTCTCCATCTGGAATGAATGGGCGGATAAAGATGGAGATCTTGGCCCGATCTATGGTTATCAGTGGCGCTCCTGGCCAACTTTAGATGGACAATACATCGATCAAATCACGGAGGTGATTAAGCAGATTAAAGAAACTCCAGACTCTAGGCGTATGATTATTTCAGCATGGAATGTGGGCGAATTAAGCAAGATGAAGCTGCCACCTTGCCATGCTTTTTTTCAATTCTATGTTGCTGATGGCAGGCTATCGTGTCAGCTTTATCAACGTAGTGCCGATATTTTTCTTGGCATTCCTTTTAATATTGCCTCCTATGCATTGCTAACATTAATGGTAGCGCAAAGTTGTAATTTAGAGCCTGGTGACTTTGTTCATACTCTCGGAGATGCCCACTTATATATCAATCATCTTGATCAGACACAAGAGCAACTCTCTCGCCAGCCTAGAGAGTTACCCCTGATGAAACTAAATCCAGCGGTAAGCAATATCTTGGATTTCAAATTTGCAGACTTTACACTAGAAAATTATAATCCACACCCTACGATTCGAGCACCCATCGCCGTATGAAAGCGAAGATCGCTTTAATCGCAGCAGTAGCGCCAGGTGGCATTATTGGGCATGAGAATAAAATGCCTTGGCACTTGCCCAATGATTTACGCTACTTTAAGCGCGTAACTTTAGGGCACTCTATAATAATGGGACGCAAAACTTTTGAATCGCTACAATGTAAAGCACTCCCCAAGCGAAAGAATATAGTTGTAACAAGGAATCGCGAATATACGGCTTCTGGCTGTGATGTCGTTCATTCACTCAAAGAAGCCATTGCTATTTCTGGTAATGCAAAACAAATTTTTATTATCGGTGGCGGACAGCTATATGCAGCTGCTATTTCATTAGCTGATAAGATATATCTAACCCGAATCGGAAATAAGAATCGAACTGGTGAGTTGTTCGAGTTATTCAGAGGCGACACGTTCTTCCCAGAAATCAAAGCCTCTGAATGGAAAGAAACTCATCAAGGACGCCAGTTTCTGGCTGCTAAAACAATGCACGACCAAACTCAAATAAAAGATAGTGGAATTTACTTCCAACGCTTTATATATACTCGAATACCCAAAAAAGAGGATACCGAAACAATTACCTAGAAGGCCTAAACTATAGAAATTAGAAAACAACTACATCTGGCAATGGAAAACCGTTAAAGTTAGAGGCATAAGCAGTGGTATATGCCCCAGCATTGGGGATATAAATAAAATCCCCTTCCTGAATATCCGCTGGCAACATTTCATCGCGCATTAAAATGTCTACAGAATCACAAGTAGGGCCAGCAATAGCCCAGGGAATACACTGGCCCTTGCGGTCAGTAAGGATTTCGTAGCGTAATCCCTCAGTAACTTCGATCACACCGCCAAACATACCCGCATCCCAATACATCCATCTCTTCCCATTGCGGGTTGCAGTTCCTACCACTCGACAGACAAAATAGGCCGAATCCGACACCAGGTATCGACCTGGTTCTGCCATGATACGAATATCCTCTGGTAAATCCGCAATAGCCGCATTCACAACCTCTCCAATTACTTCAATAGAGGGAATGGGTTTCACATGGCGCACAGGGTATCCGCCACCTATATTAAGCAGGCGTGGATTTAATCCGGCACGACGCATATTGATAAAAACTTTCTTAGCACGCTCAATACCTACTTGCCAGTTTAATGGATTACGACACTGTGAACCAACATGGAAAGTTACGCCAGCAAGATCAGCTTTAAGCCTTGCCGCCTCATTAATAATTTCTTTTATATCAGAAAGATGTGTGCCAAATTTACCTGCGAGTGGCCAGTCGCTACCAGTATTAGGGGCATCTATGCGCAAATACATTTTCGCATCTGGTTTGACACTCACTATCTTGCGCAATTCTTCAATACTATCCAGCACATACCACTCGACACCTTTAGATGCAGCATATTCCAGGTAAGCTCGTGACTTCATCGGATTGCTGTAATAGATTTCTTTGGCAGACACTCCCAAGCTCATTAGAAGATCTAATTCGGAAATAGATGCGATTTCAAAGCCTACGTTTTCCTCAATTAATGTTTTAAGCACACGTGGATCTGGATTAGCCTTAACCGCATAGTGCGGATGTACACGTGGCATTGCAGCTCTAAAGCGGTGGGTTTTATCACGGACAATGCTACTATCAACAAGCAGGAAAGGTCTGCTATAGCTTTTTCTTAAAGCTGTCCGTACATGTTTAAAATCAAGACTGACTTCGGGGTGTGTATCGAATACTACATTGGCCTCTACCTTCGTTCGTAGAGTTGTGGCGCGCATTTGCATGAGAGTCTCCCTTTGAGAGGCGCTACGTTACGGGAATGTGAATGCTGACCAGATCAGCTGGGGCGAAATAGTTTGTTTTTCTTTTCATGATGATCTCCTTTCCATTGATTCAATACTGTAAAAAATTAGGTGAATTATAAACTGCATTTTAGTTGAATCAAGTCTTTTTTTTAAATGAAACAAGAAATGAAATAACTCTGCGTGAAAACTCTTAAAAAATAATTATGATTCATATAGTTGGGGGGAACTCGACGAAGGCTAAGATTTAATTCTCACATATTTAGAACAGGTTGCAGCTGTCTGTAGAAAGGAGTAACCCTTACAGCTAATTTGCTTCATTGCACAACTGAATAGGATAATCCTTGCATAAATCAAATCCTATATTTTTGGCAGAGTCACACCTTGCTGGCCTTGATATTTTCCACCGCGGTCTTTATATGATGTTTCACACACCTCGTCAGATTCAAAGAATATTACCTGTGCTACTCCCTCGTTTGCATAAATCTTGGCAGGGAGCGGCGTGGTGTTCGAGAACTCTAATGTCACAAAACCCTCCCATTCTGGTTCAAATGGGGTGACATTTACAATAATGCCACAACGAGCATAAGTAGACTTACCAAGACAAATTGTAAGCACATTGCGTGGAATGCGGAAATACTCGACAGTACGTGCTAAAGCAAAAGAATTGGGCGGAATGATACAAACATCATTCTTCACATCAACGAAGGAATTGGAATCAAAATTTTTCGGATCTACAATGGTAGAGTTTATATTGGTGAATAACTTAAACTCGTTCGAGCAACGTATGTCGTAGCCATAACTTGAAGTGCCGTAAGAAACAATCTTACGGCCATGTGCATGCTTAATTTGATTTGGCTCAAATGGCTCAATCATGCCATTCTCTGTCGCCATCTGGCGGATCCATCTATCCGATTTTATTGTCATAATATGGACGAATGAACAATACAATACAAATATACTCAGCGTAAATTATTTTTGCGCCTCTCATTTTCTAATATGCTTCATCAAGTATTCTGAATCACGATTTCCGGGAACACTGAAGAATGATCCCGTGATAGTTCCGCTACTTTCACAGCAATACGACGCGCAATATTGCGATAAATTTCTGCTATGTTTCCGTCTGGATCTGCCACCACAGTTGGAATCCCTAAGTCAGTATGCTCGCGAATTTTAATATCAAGCGGAAGTGTGCCTAGAAATTCAACATCATAATCCTTACACATTCTATCACCTCCACCCTCTCCAAAAATGTGCTCACTAAAACCACACTTAGAGCAAATATGAGCGCTCATATTTTCAATAATACCCACAATAGGGATACCCACTTTTTCAAACATCTTTAGTCCTTTACGTGCGTCTAACAAGGCGATATCCTGTGGGGTGGTAACTATTACTGCGCCTGTGACTGGTACTTTTTGTGCAAGTGTCAGCTGTATGTCACCGGTACCAGGAGGCATATCCACGATCAGGTAGTCTATATTTTTCCATCGAGTATCATTTAACAACTGTTGTAGCGCCTGTGTCACCATTGGACCGCGCCATACCATAGGTGTTTCTACATCAATCAAGAGTCCAATAGATATAGCTTGAATACCATGCGCTTCTAACGGCTCCATATGTTTACCATCTAGTGATTCAGGTCGGCCGCTAAT
>SPBV01000194.1 GCA_004525885.1 Nitrosomonadales bacterium | reverse complement strand
GGCTGATGGCAAAATGCAAAGGTTGGCACGAGCGTCACGCTCGTGCTTTCTAGGTTAGGCTGATGGCAAAATGCAAAGGTTGGCACGAGCGTCACGCTCGTGCTTTCTAGGTTAGGCTGATGGCAAAATGCAAAGGTTGGCGCTAGCGTCACGCTCGTGCATTCTAGAAATAATTAAATCAAAATGAGCAGAAAAAACAAATTTAGAAACCCAACAGCAACATACTTCATAAGCTTTGCAACGGTCAATTGGATAGATGTTTTTACCAGACAAGCTTATTTTACAATCTTAGAAGCATGTATAACTTATTGTCGTAAAGAAAAAGGGTTGGAGGTATTTGCATATTGTTTTATGCCAAATCATGTTCATATGGTTTTTCGTTCTGCTGATGCGGATCCATCAGGTCTGCTAAGGGACTTTAAAGGTTTTACAGCAAGAAAACTCTTAAAAGAAATAGAAGATAACCCACAGGAAAGCAGAAAAGAATGGATGCTTAGAATTATGGAGCGCGCAGGAAAAGGGAATAGTAATGTGAAAAGAAGACAATTTTGGCAACAACATAACAAGCCAATAGAACTATGGAGTGGAAAGGTAATCCAACAAAAAATTGATTATATCCATAATAATCCGGTGGTACAAGGCTTTGTAACCGATCCTATCCATTGGAAATACAGTAGCGCACGAAATTATGGTAATGATGAAACCGTCTTAAAAATTGATAATGAAGGAATGCACTTGGGTATGATGGATTTATAGATATAAGGTTACATTCTGAAGCTGATAAGGCACGAGCGAGGACGCTCGCGCCATCGGGGGTCTTGCCCATTAAAATGACGCGGTATACCTTTATCTAGAAGTTGCTAGCTGTGCGCTGACTGCATCTGCAGTGCCCTGTATAAAAGCTTGTATCTTAGTCACATCATCTTCAGTTAATTTACCGGAAAAATTGGGCATGCCCAATTCCTTAAGCGCATCAGTCAAAACAAAATTCTTTAGATTTTCTATTTTGACTTTATCGGAATATCCAAGGTTGGGAATATTACCCCCGTTTCCGACGGCCGGAACGCCGTGGCACATTGCACAATAGCTTATGTATAATTTTGTGCCAGCACCAATATCTTTAGGATTGTAGACAACACCACTAACGATGGGCTTGGGTTCGGGTATTACTAACACTGGCATTGGCGTTTTACCTTCTATAGAAAAGGTGTATATCTTACCCGGGCTTTGACTTTCTGTGTGATGCGCAGACATTCCGTAAGAGCCGCCCCATCCTGCTGCAATACTCACATATTGACGACCATCTACTTCATAGGTTACTGGAGCTGCCACTACGCCAGTTCCGACGGGCACTTCCCATAGTTTGTCACCATTGGTAGCATTATAAGCTAAAAATCTGCCATCTGCACTACCCTGGAACACCAGGTTTCCGGCCGTGCTCAACGTACCCCCATTCCAAGGGCCAATATGGTCAACTTTCCAAGCCGCCTTTTGCTTGACTGGATCCCAGGCCAATAAATGACCAAATGTTGCTGACTGAGGAGGTACAGCTGACATTAAGCCACCTGTATTCCATCCCGTACCTGACATAAACCCTCCTGATGCGGCCGAATTGGCCACCCAATTTGGATCATCCTCAAAAACTACAGGAATGCCCTGAGCAGGAATATAAACCAATCCGGTATTTGGGTTATAGGACATTGGATGCCAATTATGGGCGCCATTGGGTCCTGGGATAGCTTCATAAGCTCCACTCTTATATTCTGCTTCCTCAATTTCCATGGGTCGACCATTTTCATCATATCCCGTGGCCCAATTCACATCAACAAAATTTTGTGCCGATATAAACTCCCCATTGGTCCGGTCGATTACGAAGAAAAATCCATTCTTGGGCGCCTGCATAATCACTTTTTTTGTTGCACCATCAAGTTCCAAGTCTGCCAGAATCAGTGATTGCGTTGCTGTATAGTCCCAATGGTCGCCTGGTGTTCCTTGATAGTGCCATTTGTAACTACCATCATCGGGATTCAATGCAACTATGGAAGAAAGAAATAGATTGTCGCCTCCTCCAGGGGAGCGTAATCTGCGGTTCCAAGGAGAGCCATTGCCAACCCCAACGTACATCAAATTAAGTTCTGGGTCGTAGGCCATTGCATCCCACATCGTGCCCCCGCCGCCCAACTCCCAATACTTACCACTGGGGTCCCAAGTTTTAGCCGCCATTTCCAATTCAGGTTGTTCATAAGCCTCATCCGGATTACCAGGTACTGAATACCAGCGCCATGCTTGTTCTCCAGATTCGGAATCATAGGCCGTTATATAACCCCGAACCCCATATTCCGCTCCGCCATTTCCAATAATCACCCTGCCTTTGAATACTCTAGGAGCTCCTGTAATGGTATAGTTCTTTGCGGTATCAAGGGTTACTTGCTCCCATACTTTGGTTCCCGTTGCTGCATCGAGTGCTATGAGGCGTCCATCGAGCGAAGCAAAGAAAACTTTTCCCTTGTATAGTGCCACCCCTCGGTTTACCACATCACAGCATGCCTTTATACCTGTCTCTCTCGGAACCTTAGGGTCATAGGACCAGATTTGTTCTCCTGTCCGGGTATCGATGGCATGTACAATACTCCAGGGAGCCGTTACATACATTATTCCATCGACAACGACCGGTGTCGCCTCCACTCCCCGAATGGAATTAAGATCGTATGACCATACTAAGCCAAGCTTGTCAACATTTTCTTCGGAAATCTCCTCAAGCTGGCTGAAACGGTTTTCAGAATAGTTTAAACCGTAGCTAAGCCAATTTTTCGAATCGTTTTCTGCATTTACCAAGGCCTGGTCGTTAATAGCACTTGTTACGGCCGTAAGGTGCCCTGGGCTTCCTTTGACCAGGACATTTTCATTTTTACATGCGGTACACAAAAGGATAAAAGCTACGAATGGCGTAGTGAATTTGACGAAGTTTCTCATGGGCTGTGGTTGGTTATGATGAAGTAAGATAAGAAGAATATGAATAGTTCATTTGATTTTCCATTACTATTGTGCAAAATTGAAAAGGATCATCGCATCATCCAGAAGCTGCAGTTTAAGCTGCTTAAAAATAGTTTGTTACGGTATGTAGAGGAACCCTCCCCACATGCAATAGTGCTATAGGTGCTCTTCCATAACCTGGAATAATTTCCTTAGCTCATAACAAGGCCTTGGGTATTAAAAACACGCTGAAAGCATAAAAAAAGTACTCGAGCTTATGCTCAGCTTATTGGGGGTTGTCGGCCGTTATTTTACGGAATACTTATCTTTTCTCCAAGTGCCTTATTTCTTTATCTAAAGCCTCCATTAATACGTCAGTTTTCAGTATGACGCTCGTACCGTCAAGTATGAGGGTTTCGTTTGATAGTCGGTCGCCAGCTACACCCTATCGCGACCGGAGCGGTGCATGTTTGATCATAAAATACTCTTTCGAAATTTTGAAAGAGTGTTGTTTGTACAGTTGGTAATTACATTTTAAACCCTATAAACATCTGCTCTCCAATTTTTTATGAGCATTTTTATTTCTTTGTTCGTTAAGTTTTCTTTTAAAGCTTTTTCTACTAAGGGTAAAAACTCCTCATCACTCGCAAAACGTAGCGCTATAATTTGGGCTACTTTTAGTTCTTTAGGGAATAATTTACCTGTCATTACATAATACCTCAAATTTTCTTCAGCTTTTATGGCCCTGTCTTGTGCTTTTAAAGGAAAGCTGCGTACAAACCATGACATAATTAAAAATATAATAGCGATTAGCACTACTAAAGAAGCTAAATACAGGTTATCACTACTGGTACGAATAAGATTGATTATAGCACCGATTAATAAAGCTAGTAT
>SPBV01000062.1 GCA_004525885.1 Nitrosomonadales bacterium | reverse complement strand
TGCTTTGTGCTAAAAACAGATGATTTGCATTTAGCTTCCAATACAATCTAGTAACAGCTAGAGATTCCGGGGGTAGGGATGGGGGTATATCAAGGAAATTTAGGCGGTTAATTTTTATCCAATAACATGATTAATAGGATATTAACGGGTTTGAGTTCAATTGTTGCCGACAACTGATTGATACAAAAAAGGAAATCTAGTATTTCTGCAAAATATCTGAAGAATTATTTTTGATATATCTTCTTACAAATTCCATAAAACTTTGTATACGTTTCACCTTACGTAAATCTGAATGGGTTAATAACCAGACATTTTTATTTATCTCTTTCGGTAATGTGAATAACGATACTAGTCCTAAATCACTATCTCCTAAATAATCTGGCAGGATACCAATTCTGGGACCAAGACTAATCATCTGGCGCATGGCAGCAAAACAATCAGTATTGTTCGAATTAATACTTTCCGGAAAATTCGTTTTTTACCAGAGGTGGATATTGCCCGACAGGCATGATACTTTTGAATCGGGCAAAATTATTGCCTATGCTGATCCTGCTAGTATTCACAAAGCAGGCAAAAATATTTTCGTGTGAAGCGCTAACATTTTCATGGCGGTTCTTTTGATAAACTGTTATTTAAAATTCAATGAGAGTAAATTCAATGGGAATCCTGGATAAAGCAAAAGAACTTGGTAACAAGGTTAATGAATCAGTCGCAACATTTAGTAGTGATGAAGTAATTGCTAATGCCGTCATTAAGGCGGTCAAGAAACAAGAAAACATTAATGAGATCTTAAAGCAAAAAGGCTCTAATTATCGTGTAGCAGATATTGAATTAGGTATGGGTATCCCTCCGACTGTTACATTTGGTGTTCGGAGAGTCAAAGAAGCAAGTAATGAAATAATTAATAAGTCTTAATCAGATACAATATAATTAAAACAATCATACGGCCTTGCTTATCGGATCGTCACACTCGCTTATAACGACTCCAGAATGTCTGCTTTGTGCTAAAAGCGGATGTTCACATAGGTCTACTTTATGCTAAAAGCAGTCATTAGTGACTCGCTTGTGCCTAAAAGAAGTCATTTGTAACAAGTTTTATTCTCTAAACTAATAATTACATTAGGTTCCAATACAATCCGATAACAGCCAGCCATTCGGGGGGTATATTTGGGGATATTATTGGTGGTATATCAAGGAAATTAAGGCAACTATTCTCACGATAATATTATGATTAGTAGGTAATTAATAGACACAGATTCGATTCTAGTCGCCGAGAAGCATTCGAAGAGACTAATGTGCGCGTCGGCAAGGTCAGCTATCACAGCTCGCAGCCGTGGCCTTTCCCTGTAGCGCTGATGGTGGGTTTTGCTGCCAAGGCTGAGAGTCAGTACATCAATCTAAATGATGGTGA
The DNA here is from genome assembly GCA_004525885.1 of Nitrosomonadales bacterium. Lineage (GTDB taxonomy): Bacteria > Pseudomonadota > Gammaproteobacteria > Burkholderiales > Nitrosomonadaceae > BJGV01. Next base: position 7,844 of record SPBV01000062.1, on the reverse strand, counting down.
ACTCGAAGACGCTCGCTGGTTTTCTCGGGAACAGCTTAGCGCAGATGACATGAAGTTGCCTTTTCGTATTTTCATCGCACGGCGGCTCGTGGACCATTTCCTGCAGCAATGCGACTAGGCATGTGCCTATACTGGTTGTGGCGTTCGGGTAAGGGGAGACTACAAGAGCACGGGCGAGGGAAAGGGAGAGAAGAAGGGGAAGAAAGAAAAAAGTAAAGTACGCGTTGATGTCCCATGAATCGATAAGACTATGGTGCATCAAGTTTTGTCCAATCCAAAATAAGCTATGAAGCCGAACTTTCCATGAATAAATTTTCGATTCTGACTCTTTCCCTATTCCTCACCAGCTGTGCTCATTCTGACTGGCGAACTGCTGATCGCGGCAGCGCTAATATTGCGCCACTCCCCTCCGAAACCAAAGAAGCTATCGTTCATGTCTATGTGGCCCGAACTTTTAACTGGCATAAATACTTAGCTGTCCACTCGTGGGTGGCCTTTAAGGAAAAGGGCGCCAAAGAGTATGTGGTCTATCATGTCATCGGCTGGCGAGCTCGCGATGGAGGCGAAGCCGTCTTAGGTAAAAAAGATATTCCCGACAGAAAATGGTATGGTAGTACTCCTGATCTGATCACAGATATTCGTGGTGAAAAAGCTGAAGCCGCAATCCCCCAAATTAAAGCTGCTATTCAGTCCTATAAGTATCCAAATTTCTACAGAATGTACCCGGGCCCGAACAGCAATTCGTTTGTTTCACACATCATTCGTAATGTGGACGAGCTTCAGGTGGAATTGCCACCCAACGCCATGGGCAAAGACTGGCTTGATGACGGCAGTTTGTTCGCTATGTCTGAATCCGGCACCGGCGTTCAAGTTTCAGTTTTTGGACTTCTCGGGGCCACACTGGGTCTTGCTGAGGGCATAGAACTCAATATATTGGGTCTTAGCTTTGGGGTGGACATCTTAAGGCCAGCTATTAAGCTGCCTGCCGTAGGTAGACTGGGCTTTAAGGACGCCCAGTGTTTACAGACTGAAATTTAAAACCAAATAAGGGAAAATAATTATGATTACTATTTATGGTTCACCCAGATCTAGCTCAGGAAGATGTTTTTGGTGTTTAGAAGAGATTGGCAAAACATATGAAGCTAAGCCACTTAACTTTAAAGAAAAAGATCATAAGTCCCCAGCTTATTTAAAGATTAACCCCAATGGTAAGGTTCCTACCCTCACCGATGACGACTTTGTGATTTGGGAGTCCATCGCCATTAACTTTTATCTTGCTGAAACCTACAAGCCTGAATTACTTGGGCTGGATAACAAACAACATGGTCTTGTTCAACAGTGGAGCCTCTGGGGTATAACCGAACTTCAACCACCCATTATTGGCGCATTTATCCAATTGGTTTTTGTCCCTGAAGAAAGAAGAGACAACGGTATTATAGAAAAGGCCATGGCTAAAATTCCAGGACTTCTTAAGGTGTTAAACGACGCACTAGAAGGCAAAAGCTATCTTGTTGGTGATGATTTTACTTTAGCCGACCTCAATGCGGCTTCAATTGTTTCATTGTGCTCAGAAATTAAATTTGATCTCACTGCCTATAAGAATATCCAAATCTGGCTCGCTCAAATTTCAGAGCGACCCGCATTTAAAAAATATCAGAAACTTCATTAGAACGAGCTAGCTGGGACTCAAAGAACCCCTCCACTCTCTTGGGGGGGCGCTGCCAAATTAAGAATTTCTGACCGACAATAACAGCGCGCTTTTTTTATAAAAACAATCTCATTTAGCTTCCAATAAGATCCTATAACAGCCAGCTATTTTGGGGGTAGGTATGGGGGTATTTCAAGGAAATCGAAGTACCTGTTTCCTGTCTAAGAGCATGATTAGTAAAATATTATATGATTCTGGTTCAATTCCGCCGCCCTAAAACTTTTCTATGTGACTTTCAATTAGGTGATGGATTCAATTTAGTCGAACAAACCAGATGGTTCAGCGAACATGAGCCAGCCATTCGCTCACAAATAACTCAAGCGCCTTAGATATCTAACCCACCATCGTTAATCTGACCGTTGAACGTCCGGATATGGACTCCTCCTCATTTGTAAGTATTCCGTTTTATGGTTTGGTTCCATGGTTCGACTGTTCGCAGATATAGTGTAAGATGAAAATCCCTGCCTAATTTAACAGTTCAAAAAAGACAGAAATATGGATATCTCATTAATACTCATTCTGGTTGTTGTAACACTGATCGTTTTTTATGTGGTCGGGATATTTAATAAACTGGTTACGCTGAAGAATCGATACAAAAATGCTTTTGCACAGATCGAGGTGCAATTAAAGCGGCGTTACGACCTGATACCAAATCTTATTGAGACCGCAAAAGGTTATATCAAGCATGAACGTGAAACCTTGGAGGCAGTGGTTGAAGCGCGTAATGCTGCTCACAATATGTTGTCGACAGCGGCAGCCGATCCAGGCAATGCTGAGGCGATAAAGAGCTTGAGCGGTGCCGAAGGCAAATTGGCTGGCGCCCTGATGAACTTTAATATGGTGATGGAGGCCTATCCGGATCTCAAGGCTAATCAGAATATGATGCAGTTAAGTGAAGAACTTATTTCTACCGAGAACAAAGTCTCATTCGCACGGCAATCCTTTAATGACCAGGTAATGGCCTATAATACGTATAAACAAATGTTCCCTCCTGTTTTTTTTGCGGTGCGTTTTGGTCATGCACCAGATGCGACCTTACTGGAATTTGAAGATACAGCTGCCATGCAGGACGCACCAAAAGTCTCGTTTTAGTCACTCCTATATATTCAAGCATTTGGAATGAATTTCTTTGAATCACAAGACCGTGTCCGTAAAAACACGTTCCAGCTTGTCTTCCTGTTTGCACTAGCTGTGATTACCTTAATCATCATGACTAATCTCCTTTTCATGGTGGTGTTCGGTTATATCAATAGCGAACAAATGCAAAGCAGCGGGATGTTTCTACAGCAAATGGATTGGAAGACATTTGCCATTATCAGTGCAGGTGTCATTGTTGTGGTGCTGATGGGTAGTCTATACAAGATCATGGTCTTATCGGCCGGGGGCAAGATTGTTGCGGAGGCGCTAGGTGGACAATTGATCCCGCAGAATACGGACGACTTGAAGCAACGAAAATTGCTGAACGTTGTGGAAGAAATGGCGATCGCCTCTGGCACACCAGCCCCGCCCGTTTATCTACTCGCGGATGAACCGGGAATTAATGCCTTTGCGGCTGGCTTCACGCCACGCGATGCAGTTATCGGGGTTACTCAGGGGGCGGTCGATCATTTAAGTCGTGATCAGTTGCAAGGCGTTATTGCTCATGAGTTCAGCCATATTTTTAATGGTGATATGCGGCTCAATATCCGCTTAATGGGCGTATTAAATGGTATCGTGATTATCGGCATGGCTGGCTACTATTTGTTGTATTCCACTTCTTTTTCGAGACGCGGGCGGAGTAGCGATAAAGGCGCGGGCGGGATACTGGCACTGGCTATTGGGCTAATGGCTATAGGTTTTTCCGGCACCTTTTTTGGTAACTTGATCAAGGCTGCGGTGAGCCGGCAACGGGAATATCTGGCGGATGCCTCAGCGGTTCAGTTTACCCGTAACCCGGACGGGATTGCGGGTGCATTGAAGAGAATTGGCGGGCTTGAATTTGGTTCTAAAGTGAAAACCCCTGGCGCAAACGAAGTCAGTCATGCTTTTTTTGCCCAGGGTGTTTCGGGTTTTATGCAATTGTTGTCCGCTACGCATCCACCACTAACCAAACGGATCCTACGTATCGATCCTCATTGGAATGGCGAATTTGATTCTTCCGACAAAATTGATTTACCCCGGGATGAGAAAAATATCGGTAAAAAAGAAACCATGACGCGCGAAAAACTTGCCAATAAAGTCACTACCATTGCTGTCGGTGCCGCAATGGCAGATGTCGCGAATGTGATTGATCAAATCGGCAACCCAAAACCAGAAACAATCAATTACGCTCGCTCGTTGATTGCCGAGTTGTCCATGGTCATTAAAGAATCAGCTCGTGAGCCCTATGGCGCCCGCGCTGTTATTTATTCCATGGTGCTTGATCCTGAGGAGAAAGTGCGTGACATTCAATTGGCGCGCCTACAGAAGTATGCCGATCCGGATGTCTTCGTGTTAACACATAAACTATTATCGGAGATAGGTGGGCTGGATATTAAATATCGTTTGCCGATAATTGATATCGCCATACCAGCACTTAAACAGTTATCACTGGATCAGTACCAAGTCTTCAGAGATAATCTTGTCACATTAATTGAAATGAATTCCAGGGTGAAACTACTGGAATGGTCGTTACAGAAGATTCTATTTAACCATCTGGATGGGCAGTTCTTCAAGCTTGCGCACACGAAAACACGATATTCTAATGCCGGGCAGCTCAAGAAAGAAATTGAGCTGATTCTATCTGTAATGGCCTATGCCGGTCATAAGGACCAAAATGAAATTGAAGCGGCCTTTATTGTGGCAACAAAAAATCTGGGATGTGGCCGACTTCAATTAGTGGCAAAAAATGAAATCAGTTTTTCAGATTTGGATCGGTCCCTGCAAAAACTGGAAAAATTGAAACCTCTCGCAAAGCCACAACTACTGAAGGCCTGTGCTGCCAGTGTTACCTATGACCAAAAAATATCTTCTGTTGAAGTCGAGATATTGCGCGCCTTTTCGGATGTTCTCGGTTGTCCCATGCCACCGGTAATCCTGTAATGGGCGCTACCTTGAGTTAATGGGAAGTGTTGGAGCTGTATTGGGTGAGATCTCTGGAAAGTTGTTCTAAGCTTAAAAGATGAGGCTAAACTAATAAAGGTGCTATCGAATTTGGTGAATAAAGCTATTGCCGACGTCATACCGGGACCTCAAAAATCCAGCTGCCGTTTTTTCAAAGAATTTAATGTCTGCTTTGTGCTAAAAGCGGATGTTCATACTTTGTGGTTCTAAGGCTTACGTTAATGATCTAACTGTAATGATGTTTATTCAGAGCATTAAGTGCCCAGCTTGCCTTTCAGCAGCCAAACTGAATATATTCTACCTGTACACGGTGTTATGGCAATATGTACAATTTCACTAGTTCTCTAAAAATCAACACAATTTAAGTTTATAGTGGATAGAAATTGGCTTAAAAGGAATGAAACTCCTGAAGTTCTTGACGATTCGAACTAGATCATCAATATTTTGAATATCCAGAGGATATTAGTCAGAGCTGAAATCCTGCTGGCTTTTTTCAAAAGATAGCACCCGGATTTATCAGTTTCATTTTTATATTATTGATTTGCTAATTGGCTTTTGCTGAATTGACGGTGATACCCAATTATCAAATTCTTTTATAGGCATCAAATGCTGCTTTTTTATTGCAGTTAGATGATAAATTTACCTGCTTCTGGTATTAAATTAATAATGTTAAAGATTAAAGCATACTGTTATATATCTTTGTTGGTCTTACCTATAGTTTTGCCTTTTTCTGTTATGGCAAAAACAAATAATATTGTCCAGACAGATAGCCAGCAGACCAAACATGGAAAGCCACAAGAAATTCAGCAAACAGACGCTTCAAGAGGGATGATTAAGGAAGATGTAATTAAAGATAGGTATTCGGAGGCGGTCTCCAACCTAAAAGTATTAATTGATAACTTGCAGGTAAAAGATGCTGAGATCAAAAATCTTTCTAAAAAACTAAATACACTTAAAGGTGGAGTAGCAAAAGTAATATTAGATGAAATCATTGAACTCAAGAGAGAAAGGAAAGAGTTAAAGCTGAAGATAGAATCTTTTGCCACAGGCGTTGATATTAAAGAATATCGAAACAAGATTCCTGCTAAATTTAATTTCGCAGAAGAAATTGAAAAGCTCTTGCAACCAATGATTCATTCTCTCAATTCGGTTACACAGGATTCGAGAGAGATTGAGGAATTTAAACAAGCGATTGAGAAAGTGAAGCAACGTAAAGAAATTGCGATTACCGCGACTCATAATTTAAATAACTTGTTAATTAAGGCCAATGAGAAAACTGTAAAGGCCTTGCTTGGGGAAATGTTGGATGACTGGAAAGCGGAATTAAAAAATATCAACAATGATGATAATATTTTATCTCGCCAACTAGAGAATAAATTGCAATCAAAAGTATCTGTACTATCTTCGGTAGGAGAAGTATTTTCTGATTTTTTTAAGAATAGAGGCATCAATTTTGTACTGGGTATATTTACATTTTTCACAGTATTTCTTTTGCTGCGCTTTTCAAATTATTTGTTTAAAAAAATACAGTCAAAGCGAAAAGATTATAGGCAGTCTACCTTTGAGCGACTTGCTGAGCTAATCTTCCATATACTAACTATTCTTGCCTCTATAATGGCAACACTGTTTATTTTTAATTTACGCAATGATTGGTTATTACTAGGCATATCTGTCTTGTTCTTGCTAGCTATTGGCTGGGTACTTATCAAAACATTGCCCACTATGTTGGAGCAGCTCATGCTGCTACTGAATCTTGGTTCAGTACGAGAAGGTGGGAGGGTAGTCATGAATGGTATTCCTTGGAAGGTTAAACGTTTACATTTCTACACTCATTTAGTCAATCCTGACCTGAGTGGAGGCAGCATGCATTTGCCCGTGAGGCAACTGGTTGGATTGGTGTCACGTCCTGCAGCAATAAATGAGGAATGGTTCCCTACCAGTGAAGGGGAATGGGTAAAAATGGATGATAAGTCCGTAGGACAAGTTATTTACCAAAGCCCTGAAATGGTTCAGGTGCGTTTATTTGGTGGAAATCAGATTACATACTCCGCTGAAAGTTTTTTAGCACTTAATCCGATGAACTTATCGCATGGCTACCGTATTCAAATGGTATTTGGTATTGATTACAAATATCAAGCTGAATGTACTACGACAATTCCGAATAAGATGACGGAAACCTTCCGTCGGGATCTTATTAAAGCTGTCGGTGAAGATAGTCTGGTTCTTGTCAGAGTTGATTTCTTTTTGCCCAACAATTCATCATTGGACTTTGAGTACGAAGTGTTTTTGAAAGGTTCGGCTGCTCATCTATATGAAGAGGTGGAAAGAACAATGATTTATTCCTTTGCAAATGTCTGCAATGAGAACCACTGGGAAATTCCGTTTCAGCAGATTACATTACATCAGGTAAGCTAACTCAGAGACCCGATCAGACAATTACCTGTTTTTGAGTATCAAACAAGATTGGGCCAGTTTAGCTTATAGGATTGTGGCAGGTAAATCCTGAATATGTAACTTTGTTTGCAAAGGCTCTTGCAAAAGTAAGTGTGGATATTTTTTTACAAGGATGAATGTCTGCTTTGTGCCAAAAGTGGACAGTCACGTCTATAGCAGTCCAGTAGCATCCAATTAATTTGATGGTATATTTGTTGGCATACTTTCTATTTAAGACAAATAGTAAAATGAAGAACTATCTGGTGTGTGCAGTTACATTATTGATTTTGCTTTCTGGATGTGCGCCAAAGGTTTGGCATAAGGATGGCGCTGTTCAGAACGACTACAAAAGAGACAAATCTGCATGCGAAAAAAAGGCTAGTGAGGGTGGGTGGGGAACGAGAAATCTTTTTAATTTATGTATGATCTCTAAAGGTTATTCTTTGACGAAACAATAAAAGATTACATTGGTACAACGAATTGTAAAGTAGCTAGGCATTATGTGGAATGAAAAAAGAAGATTTCTGTTAGAAACTACTCCTTGAAAGCACCAAAAACAGACGATCACATTTAGCTTCCAATAAGATCCAGTAACAGCCAGAGATTCCGGGGGTAGGGATGG
>SPBV01000168.1 GCA_004525885.1 Nitrosomonadales bacterium | reverse complement strand
TTTGGGAAGTGTTCTAGCAGGAATCGATTGAGATGATAATCGTGTGAGGATGGTATGGCACCACATTTATCTAGCAGAGTTGGCAAGCTTAGCTTAGATGCAGCACAAGCCGTATCTAGTGCTTTCCATTCAACTGAATTCTTGTCAGGCTTGTAGAGAAGATCTAATAATAATGGTTTGAATTCTTCTGGTAAAACGAATGCCTCTAGAAGACGAGCATAGCGTGATTGTTGTTCCGCCTGATAGCGCTTCTTTCCCTGACTCGCAAGAGCTGCTTCGAGAGCGGTAGGTGGAGCAGATTTATAGCAGCCTTTGCCTTTCTTGTAAAAATACATTGGCGCACTATGAAGTTTAATTAGAACTGCAGCAGCTTCCACCGGACTAGGCGAATAACCAAAGTACTCTGTCGCTAAGGAATTGCTATTAAACTCTACATCGCAATCGCAACATTCCCAAAGAAAATTTAGATCTAGATCGTCCGCTATTTTTTTTGCACACTCTATGAATTCTGATAAAGGTGGTTTATCAAAGCGAAGAAGAACCGAGGGAATTTTAATTTTTGAGCGTTTGCCATAGGGAGCCTCTATTTGCAGCGAAGTCATGGTGCTGGAAAGGATCACCCCTACTTTAAAGGCGCCTCCTTCTTCATAAAATACATTCATAGGTTCTTTATTGTGGGTGTGATAATAGAATGAGACTGGAATCAATGAAGCTAGGATTAATTATTATGTAGTAAGTATAATTATAACTCTAAAAGTAAATACACTTAATAACTTGAGGCCTGTTGGTAGCAATTGGACAACGGGTAAGTGGTTGGCTGTATAAGCAAGATACCTTAATAATTTTCCATGTTACTAACGGACGCCTACATTCCTACTTGCTTTGGGTAATTATGCAGGTAGTCTTTGTAATACAATGGCAAACTCTCAAATGATTGAATATAAGTCCAGCATTTTCAATTATATGGTTTACATTTGATTTAACGCGGCAATATCTGTGCAACCATGGTTAACAGCTCACTTGGCGGTCTGTACATTTAATAATGTATTCAAATTTAAAAATATAAAGTATTGATTTATCTTGATGACATCTGAACTAATAACATTACTGTTATCTACCATCGCCATTAGTTGTTTACATACGGCAACAGGCCCTGACCATTATTTACCATTTATTGTATTATCGCGGTCACAGAAATGGTCAATTACAAAAACAATTGTTATCACAATCGCTTGTGGTTTTGGGCATATTCTCAGTTCAGTAGGTGTTGGGTTAATTGGGGTGGTATTGGGGTGGCAGCTCTCCAATCTGTCTTGGTTTGAAGGACATCGTGGAAATATTGCGGCGTGGTGTTTACTTGGATTTGGAATTGTTTATTTATTATATGGGTTGTGGAAGGCAAACAGAAACAAGCCACATAAGCACTTTGATGTAATGGATGAAGATGTATATGTGTACGAACATAGTCATGGCGATATAGCTGCACCTAAAAGCCGCATAAAAGTTACACCATTAGTTTTATTTGCAATTTTTGTAATGGGGCCAACTGAGCCCTTACTTCCACTATTGTTCTATTCGGGCACACAACGATCTTACCTAGAAGTCATAGTATTAATTACCGTTTTTGCACTATGTACAGTATTAACAATGTTAACGATGGTGCTATTAGGAATATATGGTTATTCATTTTATGATACAGAAAAACTAGAAAGATACGTTCACGCAATTGGAGGTTTGGTTATCACTATATGTGGCACTGGAATGCTCTTTCTGGATTGGTAAATACAAGAGTTTATTTAATTCTTGCCTATAGATTAATTTTTGAGGTGAATGCATTTTTTTAAATGGATATAGAATCGTAAAGCTATCAATCTAGGGTGGTAGCAGGTAAACCCAATAGAAATCGAGTTCGGTCAAAAGAAACGAGTGATATGTTTTACTGCAAAATTTGATTTAAAGAATAAACATCTGCGGGCAAGCAGATGGTGGATTGAAGATGAAGTGCCGGGGATTAAGTTTTAACTTATCATCTTGTTTTGTTCAATCAGTGCATAGGCTGAATGATTGTGGATAGATTCAAAATTCTCTGATTCCACCATGTACGCATCAATTCGCGCGTCTTTATTTAATTCTACCGCTACATCACGCACCAAATCCTCAACGAATTTAGGGTTATCGTAAGCTTTCTCAGTTACATACTTCTCGTCTGGTCGCTTAAGCAATCCATAAAGCTCGCATGATGCCTTGTCTTCAGCTATTCGTATTATATCTTCGATCCAAACAAAGCTATTGGTGCGTACAGAGATAGATATATGAGAGCGCTGATTGTGTGCTCCGTAATCAGAGATTTTCTTGGAACATGGACACAAGCTAGCTACCGGCACGACTACTTTCATGGTGAATTCGTAGCATCCATTTTTTATTTCCCCGATAAAAGTTACTTCATAATCTAGGAGGCTTCTAACTCCAGAAACCGGGGCAGATTTGTTAATAAAATATGGAAATGTCATCTCAATATGGCCGGAGTCCGTTCCCAATTTTTTTACCATGGTACGCAAAATATTTTCAAATGATTCAACAGAAATTTCACGTTCATGGCTATTAAGTATCTCCACGAAACGTGACATGTGTGTACCCTTAAAATTATGCGGCAAATTCACATACATATTGAACACCGCAACAGTGTGTTGTACGCCACCGTCCTTGTCTGCTACTTTTACCGGGTGACGGATGGCTTTTATACCTACTCTATCTATCGCAATATGCCTAGTATCTGGTGTATTTTGTACATCGGCTATGGGGAAATCGACTTGTTTATTCATGTTGCCCATCTCTTTAAGGGGTGGCACCAACTGAGAAAGATCATAACTCTGTATGATGGTTGATTAAACTACTCAGATAATTTCTTCTTGATAGCTTTTACGATTCCAACTTTATCCCGCCCACAGTCCATTAGCATCTGAGCATGATCGCCCTGATCTATGAAACTATCTGGTAGGCCTAGTTGTAGCACTGAAGCAGTAATATTATTATTTTCGAGGGACTCTAGTACGGCGCTACCTGCTCCGCCCATAATGGTATTTTCTTCAACTGTCACAAGCAGGCTATAATTCTCCGCCAAAAATAATACGAGTTTGTCATCCAAAGGCTTTACAAAGCGCATATTTGCAACTGTAGCATTGAGTTCTTCCGCCGCTTCTAGAGAAGGTTTGAGCATACTTCCAAATGCTAATATGGCGACCTTCTCACCCTTTCGGCAGATTTCTCCAATTCCTATTTCTAAGGCTTTCATCTCTTTTATTGGCGTTACCCCAGTTCCAGTTCCACGTGGATACCGCACCGCCGCTGGGGTATTCAGTTGGAACGCAGTGTAGAGCATCTGACGACATTCATTTTCATCCGCAGGGGTCATTACTGTGATATTAGGAATGCAGCGTAAATAGGTCAAATCAAAACTACCGGCATGGGTAGGACCATCTGCTCCTACTAGTCCCGCCCTGTCGATAGCAAATACTACCGGTAGGTTTTGTATGGCCACATCATGAATTAATTGGTCGTACGCTCGTTGCAAAAAGGTTGAATAGATCGCTACCACTGGTTTCATGCCATCGCATGCCAAGCCTGCGGCAAAAGTGACCGCATGTTGTTCGGCAATACCAACATCAAAGTAACGATCAGGATATTCCTGGGAAAACCTTACTAGTCCTGAACCTTCACACATAGCTGGTGTGATCCCAACTAAGCGATGATCAATAGCCGCCATATCGCATAACCAGTCACCAAAAATTTGCGTATAGGAAGGCTTACCTGGAGCTTTAGGAACGATACCTGCATCTGGATTAAACTTAGACACACCATGATAAAGAATAGGGTCATCTTCTGCTGCCTTATAACCTTCCCCTTTGCGAGTCACTACATGCAGAAACTGAGGTCCGCTGAGGTGTTTGATGCCGTTTAGTGTAGTTACTAGTTTATCAAGATCATGACCATTAATAGGGCCAATGTAGTTGAAACCGAATTCCTCAAATAAAGTACTGGGTGAGAGCATGCCTTTCACATGTTCCTGGGTGCGATTAGCTAGCTCAAGTACAGATGGAACTACGCCAAGTACTTTCTCGCCTGCACGTCGTGCCGTGGCATAGACTTTTCCAGTTAAGAGGCTAGTAAGATAATTGTTAAGTGC
>SPBV01000330.1 GCA_004525885.1 Nitrosomonadales bacterium | reverse complement strand
TTTTTTCATAATAACCTCCTTATAATATGCTGTGAATATCGTGGTGCTTCTTCATTAAATTGAGTTTCTTCTTTCCGAACGTTTATACGAATGAAGATGCGAAAGTATTCGCAGGAAAAGAGATTTATAAAAATTAGAGTGGCCAATAAATAATTAAGATTGCGTAAGATCTTATTTACAAGAGATATTCCTTAAGAAAATTTAATCAATTTTTTAAAAATATTTTTATTGATGCGAGTACTTTAGATTGAAAGTGTCTGTTTACCAACGTCTGCTTAGTGTCAAAAGCAGACGTTTAACATGATAGTTGGTACTCTTATATAGCTTCCGTACAACTACCTATTAATTTCTTTCTGGAAGTTCATGGATTTTGAGAATGTATGGTTCGCCAATTGGATACTTGTCACCCATTTTCCAAAAATACACTACCTTTCCGTAGGTTTCACTAATCGCAGGCAAGAGTTTGGAAGCTTCATCAGCCGTGAGATCCGGTAGGGTTGCTTTGGCACGAGATAGTTCGGTCTTGTGATAATGCCAATATTTTTTCTCATTCTCTGGAAGTTTTGCGAATTGTGCCGCCGTAATAATGTATTCGAATCCGATGGGCTTGTCTTGGTCTTTCATGCCCGAGTGGAACATCAAACAAGTAAGCGTTCCATCATCATAAGCCTTGCAGTGATGGTGTACTATCACATCCAGTTTGGATAGTTCTGTTTCGCTCTTTCCCTCTGGACGGATATGCCGGATAGCTTGGATATGAAGATCGTTAAAGCCCAGATGATTTGGGTATTCTTTTTGGCCTGGGTTGAACGTTTCGTTATAGGGTTTAGGCTTGTCCACATAAGACCCGTTTTCTCCGTGTCCGTGTTTGTGATCATGCCCGTGGATATGACCTGCATCTGGAAAGATTGGACTCCAAACTGAGCACGAGCCTAAATATAAGACTATCAGAGATATAATCATTGTATTTTTCATGTGATTTTCCTTATCAAAAGTATTGAATGTGAAGAATCTACGCACTACATTGAAACAATAGAGACAGTATAAATATTCATTCGTATAACGTAACAAAGGTGGTGGTTCACAGCGCAAAAACTACGTAGTTGCATTGGTTTTTTTAAGATATTTGGGGGGATTTCTAAGAAACCCGGGCAGTTATTATATGGATAAAATTATGAGTGATAAGGAATTAATTGATACTGGTTCGATTCCCGCTGCCTAATAGCAGCATCTAACAATTCATCAAAAAATATGTTAAATGTTTTTTAGATAACACCTTATGCAATAAGACCTTACGCAATCTATGAAACTTATTAACTATTCTATTATTGGTTAAATGCTTTTCCTGCGAATGGTTTCATATTCTCATTCGTATAACGATTCAGAAGGAAAAGATTCATTTTAATAAAAAAATACTTTTATGTTCATAGCAGATTATAAGGAGGCTATTATGAAAAAGATCAAATTAATTTTACTTTTCATTGCTATATTTGGATTAGCGTCTACTGGTACAGTATGGGCAGGTGGCGGTAAGAACCATTATGGCAGAAGTAACCACTACAATAAGCATCATCAGAATCACTTCGGCGGTGGAAGACATTTTGGTGGCGGTTATTATGGTGGAAGAGGCTACTACGATCGTGACTATTATCGTAGCGGCTATGGGGGATTTGGTTTAAACATAAGTTATGGCGGTTACTATCCTCCGTATTATGCTTATCCCCCTGTTGTTGTAGCCCCTCAAGTGCCACCAGTGTATATTCAACGATGGTAGTAGGGATACTACGAAATTCGTATGGTTTGTGACCAGACATCACCGTAGATGACTATAGAAAGGTTCTTTATAGAAAAATCTAAACTAAATAATATCGATTTAGAACAAAGCTAGAGTGGGAGCTTCGGCTCCCATTATTTTAGTTAGAGAATGGAAAGAATAGTAGTTTTACTACATTATTGATAGGGGGCAGCTTAACCAATGTCTCCGCAAGTCTCAATATAACGATGTCATGGAATACTGGCGGGACATTCAGGGATAAATAACTAACAAAATGAAGGCAATAAATCACAAGTTAGAAGCTGTAAGCGTAATAAATTTATTGGTACAATTGTTGGTATACTAA
>SPBV01000141.1 GCA_004525885.1 Nitrosomonadales bacterium | reverse complement strand
TTTTAGGAACGGCTTCGTTTCCATGTCCATAGACCACATAAACTTTTTTCGGTGATAACGCATGAGCCGTATCAAGCACATGAGTAAGCAATGGCTTTCCTGCCAACAAGTGCAAAACCTTTGGTAAAGCCGAGTACATACGTTTTCCGAGTCCGGCGGCTAGAATTACGATATTTAGATTTTGCACGGCGTTAATGGGTGAATAACTATTCGTAGAAAAATTTCACGGTGGAATTCATCAAGCGATAACTTGATCTAAGCCTAATTAATCGGATAGGATAGGATAAAGTTTAACTTTAAATTTTACTTTATAAAGAGCTTAACGTGAAAAAATAAAAAAGGCGACCTCAGCCGCCTTTTCTGGGATCAAATAAAGATTAGTGTGAACGTTTTCTCAATTTTTCAATCGCCGCTATCTGGGCAATAGATTCAGCTAATTCAGCCTGGGCACGGGCGTAATCTATCTTAGAAGTTTGATCTCTCATAGCTTCTTCTGCACGTACTTTAGCTTCAAGTGCTTTAGCCTCATCTAAATCAGCGCCACGCACAGCAGTATCAGCAAGAATAGTCACTACGCCGGGCTGAACTTCCAGCATTCCACCAGAAACATAAATTAACTCTTCCTCAGACTGATCGGGAACCTTAATACGCACCGATCCAGGTTTTATTTTTGTAATCAATGGCGCATGGCGAGGATAAATGCCTACTTCACCCATTTGAGCCGGCACAATGACAACCTCCGCCAGCCCGGAAAAAATGGCTTGCTCAGCACTTACTACGTCTACATGTATTGTCATTGCCATAATTTAATTCTTACTGAATTGTCTTTGCTTTTTCAACTGCCTCTTCTATCCCACCAACCATGTAGAAGGCTTGCTCTGGCAGGTTATCATAATCACCATTAACAATACCCTTAAAACCTTTGATAGTTTCTTTTAGTGATACGTATTTTCCTGGTGAACCGGTGAACACTTCTGCCACATTAAATGGTTGCGACAGAAAACGTTGAATTTTCCGTGCCCTCGCTACTGATAGCTTGTCTTCAGGAGAGAGTTCATCCATTCCCAAAATAGCAATAATATCACGTAGTTCCTTGTAGCGCTGCAGCGTTTGCTGCACATCCCGCGCGGTATTGTAATGCTCTTCGCCAACCACTAAAGGATCAAGCTGACGAGATGTTGAATCGAGCGGATCCACTGCTGGATAGATTCCTAGTGAAGCAATGTCACGTGAAAGCACCACTGTTGCGTCTAAGTGTCCGAATGTAGTTGCAGGAGAAGGATCAGTCAAATCATCTGCTGGCACATATACGGCTTGAATTGACGTGATCGAACCGGTCTTGGTAGAAGTAATTCGTTCTTGTAAGCGCCCCATTTCTTCTGCTAGTGTAGGCTGATACCCCACTGCAGAAGGCATCCGCCCTAGTAGGGCGGACACTTCTGTTCCAGCTAGCGTAAAACGATATATATTGTCTACAAACAACAGCACATCTCGGCCTTCATCACGGAAATGTTCAGCCATAGTTAAACCGGTTAGGGCGACGCGCAGCCTATTACCAGGGGGCTCATTCATTTGTCCGTAAACTAGCGCCACTTTATCTAGCACGTTAGAGTCTTTCATTTCATGGTAGAAGTCGTTTCCCTCACGAGTGCGCTCGCCTACTCCAGCAAATACAGAAAATCCACTATGCTCAGTTGCTATGTTACGGATCAACTCCATCATATTAACAGTTTTTCCCACACCTGCACCGCCGAACAGACCCACTTTGCCGCCCTTGGCAAACGGACAAACCAAATCAATTACCTTGATCCCCGTTTCCAGCAATTCAGTTGATGCCGAAAGCTCATCAAACGCTGGTGCCTTACGATGAATCGACATAAATTTTTCTGCGCCGATGGGTCCCATCTCGTCAATTGGATTGCCCAACACGTCCATGATACGGCCCAAAGTCTTGGGCCCCACAGGTACAAGAATGGGTTTGCGAGTGTTGGTTACCATCATGCCACGACGCAGTCCATCTGACGATCCTAGCGCAATTGTTCGCACCACGCCGTCACCCAATTGCTGCTGTACTTCTAGCGTGAGTTCCGATCCTTCCATTGTCAACGCGTCATATACCTTTGGCATTGCTTCGCGTGAAAACTCGACGTCAACTACCGCGCCGATACATTGAACAATTTTTCCTTGGTCCATGGTTGTTCCTTAAATGCTAAATCAAAAATTATTAAACTGCTGCAGCGCCGGCAACTATTTCAGAGAGTTCTTTCGTAATAGCTGCCTGACGGGTCTTGTTGTAAACCAATGTAAGTTCATTAATTACGTCACCTGCATTATCTGATGCAGCCTTCATCGCTACCATCCGGGCAGATTGCTCGGAAGCTATGTTTTCCGTCAACGACTGATAAATGAGTGCTTCAATATATCGCACCATGATGTCATCAATAACAGTTTTAGCGTCAGGCTCGTAAATGTAGTCCCATGTTCCTGCCGCTCCCTCATGATACTTACTATCGCTTTCTTTCTCTTCGCTTCCCAGTAACTGTGCATCGGACAGCGGCAACAATTTTTCCATTATGGGCTCTTGCTTCATGGCGTTAATAAAGCGGGTATAAAAAATATATACCCGGTCAAAGCGATCCTCGCTGTAACCATCAAGAATAACCTTCACAGAACCAATAAGCTTTTCTAAATGAGGGGCGTCACCTAACCCAACAACATTTGAAACTACATTGGCTCCAAGACGGGTCATAAAACCCAAACTTTTATTACCAATGCAGCAAACTTCAATCTGTTCTCCTTCACCTTCCCACTCTTTCATCTTCGACAGCGCTAAACGCAGAATGTTAGTGTTAAGCCCTCCGCACAAACCCTTATCGGAAGTAACTACAATAATTCCAATGCGCTTAACCGTATCCCTTTCTACCAGAAAGGGGTGCCTATATTCGCTGCTAGCCCGACTCATGTGTGCCGCGACATTACGGATTTTATCTCCGTAAGGACGCGCTTTCCTCATCCGCTCTTGTGCTTTGCGCATTTTAGAGGCAGCAACCATTTCCATCGCACGCGTGATTTTTTGCGTATTTTTTACGCTACTGATCTTGGTCCGTATTTCTCTGCTTCCAGCCATAGTTAATACGACCCACTAGATTTAAAGTCTTGAATTGCTGCGTCAAGCTCTTTCTCAGTATTGGCGTCAAGGTCTCCACTGTCTTGAATCTTGTCCATGATGGCACTGTATTTGCTCCGCATATGACCTTTCAGCGCAGATTCAAATACCAGCGCACGATTTACTTTCACATCATCTAAGTACCCCTTATTGACAGCAAACAACGTGAGTGCCATTTCTGACACACTTAAGGTGGCATATTGTGACTGTTTCATCAGCTCCGTTACCATTTTTCTGCGCTCCAATTGCTTACGGGTGGCCTCGTCAAGATCAGAAGCAAATTGAGCGAATGCTGCAAGCTCACGATACTGTGCCAACGCCAGGCGTACACCACCACCTAGTTTTTTGATAACCCTAGTTTGTGCTGCGCCACCTACACGTGATACCGAAACCCCTGCGTTAATCGCAGGACGAATACCGGCATTAAACAAATCTGTTTCCAGAAAGATCTGGCCATCGGTAATTGAAATTACGTTGGTAGGAACAAAAGCAGTAACGTCGCCTGCTTGGGTCTCAATTACTGGCATCGCAGTTAGCGAACCAGTCTTCCCTTTAACCTTGCCATTAGTAGCTTTTTCGACATATGCCACACTAACTCGGGCAGCACGCTCTAACAATCGTGAGTGTAGATAGAACACATCGCCAGGATAAGCCTCACGGCCAGGTGGACGGCGCAGCAACAATGAAATTTGTCGGTATGCCCAAGCTTGCTTGGTTAAATCGTCATAAATAATAAGGGCATCCTCGCCTTTATCACGGAAATACTCCCCCATTGTGCAGCCGGAATAGGGCGCAATAAATTGCATTGCTGCTGATTCGGATGCAGTTGCAGCCACTACAATGGTGTATTCCATAGCGCCATGTTCTTCTAATTTGCGCACTACGTTTGCGATGGATGAAGCTTTTTGTCCGATCGCAACATAGATACAGGTCATATTTTGACCCTTCTGATTGATGATTGTGTCAATCGCAACCGCAGTCTTGCCTGTTTGACGGTCACCAATGATCAATTCACGCTGACCACGCCCAACAGGAACCATGGCGTCTATCGCCTTCAACCCAGACTGCACTGGTTGATCTACAGACTGACGCCAAATCACCCCTGGTGCAATTTTCTCAATTGGTTCCGAACCCTGCGCAGTTATCGGTCCCTTACCGTCTATAGGCTGCCCCAGCGCATTGACAACACGACCAATTAGCCCCTCACCTACCGGCACCTCCAAAATACGGCCGGTACACTTAACGATATCACCCTCGGTGATGTGTTCATATGCACCTAGAATCACGGCACCTACTGAGTCTCGCTCAAGATTGAGCGCAAGTCCAAAAGTGTTATCAGGAAACTCCAGCATCTCACCTTGCATCACATCAGACAGTCCGTGGACACGAACAATCCCATCGGTAACTGAGACGATGGTCCCTTGAGTCCGGACTTCCGAAGTGGTATCAAGTCCTTCTATCTTGTTTTTAATCAGCTCACTAATTTCAGATGGATTTAACTGCATTTCTTATAACTCCTAGCTTTTAAGCGCAACGGACATAGCTTCAAGCTTCCCGCGCACGGAGGCATCAAATACTTCATCACCAATTTCTACTTTTACCCCACCTATCAATTCTGGGCTTACATTTACTTTGGCCTCTATTTTGCGCTTAAATTTAGACTCGAGGCCCGCTACTAAGTCTTTAAGTTGTACATCAGTCATGGCAAATGCGGAAGCAATTTTTGCCTCCAACACTCCTTCGTG
>SPBV01000222.1 GCA_004525885.1 Nitrosomonadales bacterium | reverse complement strand
TTTCTGTCATTCTTGTCCATCTTGCTTATATCGGCTTTGTTCGTCCAGAAGCTGAATTTCTACTTGAGGCAGCAAAACAGGCAAGTCAATCAGCGCCTCGTGACTTAGTAATTGTCCTCAAAGATTATGAACAGGAGATCTGTATTATTCTGATGCTCTGGGGAAGTTTCCTTATTCTAAGTAAATGCCGCACAATTTTGCGCAGCAAATATCTTTACACAGTTGATATGATCGGAGAAGTAAATGGGAAAGACTTTGAACCAGAACAGGTGATCAAAAGACTTGATGCGGAACTTTCTACTAATCACAGTTCAGCGCCCCTTATTCAGACACTGCGCACCACCTTGTGGCGGTATGCCGGAACCAAGAATGTACAAAATCTGTCTGATGCCATAGAAAGTTGTGTGGAAGCGCTTGCTGTTCGGCAAGATGCAGAAAATTCGATGATTCGTTATCTGATCTGGGCTGTTCCTTCCATCGGTTTTATTGGTACGGTACGTGGCATCGGAGAAGCGTTGTCACTTGCCGATAAAGCGCTTGCAGGAGATATTGCTGGTATGACTAATAGTCTAGGCGTGGCTTTTAATTCAACGCTTGTGGCTCTGTTAATTAGCATATTTCTCATGTTTATCTTTCATCAATTACAACGTCTACAAGATGGACAACTTGTTGACATTCAAGCCTATTGTGATCGGTATCTGCTTGCCCGTATCAAATAAAAGGCTAATCTGTGAGAAGGCACCGTCGATCAGAGGGTTTTAACCTTGCATTCCTGGACATTATGGCATGTGGGCTTGGTGCTGTTGTGCTTGTATTCATGCTAGTCAAGCACAATATAAGTGATTCTAATGTTGAAGCTAATCGCCTGATTGAAGAGGCACAATATCTTGAATTACAGCAGAAGGAATTGCTACAGACACTTGAGCAACTACGCAATATATCTCAATCTGAAACAAAGAAGATTGCCAATCTTAAAGCAAAGCTTACACAGCTTAAACAGTCACTTTCAAAAAAAGAATCCGTCCTCGTCAATAAAAAGGGACAATTGGCGACTCTGCAGAATAATGTTGCCACTAGACCTATAGCACACAAAGAGGATCTTGTAGAAGATAATCGAGGTGGCGAAGAAAATTACCTGATGGGTCTAAAAGTTGAGGGCCATCGTATTGCTGTACTGATTGACAGTAGTGCTTCAATGACAGATGAGACATTGCTCAATATTATTAAAAGAAAAAATGGTTCTGTTCAAGGTAAGAAAAAAGGCCCTAAATGGATCCGAACGAAAAAGACAGTACGTTGGCTGCTTACTCGTGTTCCGAAGGCAAGCCAATTGAGTGTGATTTCTTTTAATGATTCCATTCAATCACTAGGTCAAGCAAAATGGATAACCGCAAACAGCCCTGCTGCGCTTAAGTCGCTCTATCAAGGGTTGGATACTATCGTCCCCACGGGTGCGACGAACTTGCAAAAAGGTTTACAAGCCGTATCCAAGCTTAATGCCACTGATCTCTATGTTATTACTGATGGTTTACCTACTACCGGAGAATCGGAGTACTCGCGTCTTAATCCTTTTTCTGGGTGCAGTTCTCTACTTGGAAGTTCTAGAACAATTACAGGTGAATGCCGGGTAAAACTATTCCGACAGACTATTCAAGATAGTAATATTCATGGTGTGAAGGTCAATGTCATTTTACTACCTATTGAAGGTGATCCAGATGCGTCCAATGAATATTGGGGTTGGACAGCTAGGACAGGTGGACTACTCATTAGTCCGGCGGTAAGTTGGCCATGAAAATCAAGAAGAAAGATTTTGAAGTTTTTAACCTTTCTTTCCTAGACGTCATCTCCTGCAGTTTTGGTGCTGTAGTCTTGTTGATATTGATTTCTCATACTGATAGAGATACGCCACAATCAAGTGCTGATGAGGTCAAGAGTCAACTTGAGCAAGTCATGATGCTAAAGAGTCAAGTAGATAATCTGGCAAAAAAAATTGATCAGCAAAAGAAAATGAATGATATTCAGCTAGTTGAAAATGGGAACTTAGATCGGGCAGCTCAAACCGTTTCACAAGCTCTGGGTAAAAAAGAACGTGAAGAAAGAGAACTGGCAGGTGATCTCGATGGACTTTCACTGGTTCAATCTTCCCTGGAGACTATGTCTATTACACCATCAACCAGCAATACCATTCGTGATGAGGAAGTGGGTGGCATTCCAGTGGACAGCGATTATGTCATTTTTGTGATTGATACATCAGGCAGCATGCAGACTATCTGGAATCGCGTATCACAAGAGATCATTAATGTTTTGACAATTCATCCTAAAGTAAAAGGTTTTCAGGTTTTAGACGACCAAGGTAAAGCCATTATTTCAGGCTATAGTGGCCTTTGGATTCCCGATACGCCTATTCGACGAAAAAGTGTGATGAAGTTATTTAAAGGATGGCAGAGTGCATCTAATAGTAGCCCTGTAGAGGGAGTAATAACCGCATTGAAACAATATAAAAAAATTGGTCAGTCGATGGCTATTTATGTTTTTGGTGACGATTATACCGGCGATTCTTATGATAGTGTCATCGCTAATATCACAAAAATGAACACGAATCAAAAAGATGGACAGCGCTTGGCTAAAATTCACGCCGTTGGTTTTCCCTCACAGTTTACAACAGACAGATTTGCAATTTTGATGCGAGAGCTTACTAAGCAAAATGGCGGAACTTTTCTTGCTTTACCTATCAAGTAAAAGTGATATATCCATAAAATTATTGTATGAAATTTGTGCTAAAAACAGATGTTCATATTTGGCTTCCAATAAAATCCAATAACAGCTAATCATTCAGGGGGTATTGTTGGTGGTATCTCAAGGAACTGGAGTAACGATTTTGTGGACAAGATTGTGATTAGTTGGATATTAATAGGCTGTGGTCGGGTTTCCGTTCCAACCTACAGAAACCTTTCCTGAAGAAACTTTTACGTGGTTGAATTGAGGAATAAGACATGAATAAATGGATTTTATATATAGCTACCATCTTGTTGCTATGCAGTAGTGCTGCCAGAGCAGGTGAAATTGACGATGGGACTAAGGCATATAGTGAAGGTAACTATGCTCAAGCCATAGAATTACTCCGCCCGTTAGCTGCTAAAGGAGAGGCAGTTGCACAATCTTACCTTGGTTGGATGTATGACAATGGTGAAGGGGTAACCCAAGATTATAAGGAAGCAGTAAAGTGGTATCGACTTGCTGCGGCGCAAGGACATACGAGTGCGAAATATAACCTTGGTGTGAAGTATGCTAAGGGTGAAGGTGTAACCCAAGATTATCAGGAAGCAGTGAAGTGGCATCGCCTTGCTGCGGCGCAAGGGGATGCGGGAGCGCAATATAACCTTGGTTTGGCGTATGACAACGGTGAAGGTGTAACACAAGAT
>SPBV01000215.1 GCA_004525885.1 Nitrosomonadales bacterium | reverse complement strand
TCTTTAATCTTTAACTATTGGAACGTATTAGGAACGTATTATGGGATCGATTGTCGACATACTTAACAGAGCACAACTACGAGCCAAAGAAATGAATTTGCCGTATGAAGGCGCACTTCTTCCCGCAGAGGCACTTGCATTTTTGCAGGAATATCCTGGTGCCAAATTGGTCGATGTACGGTCAAAAGCAGAGTGGTCTTGGGTGGGAAGAATTCCGGGGGCAATCGAGATAGAGTGGCAATCTTATCCAAGTATGCAGGCTAATCCAGACTTTCTTGAGCATCTTTCACGTCAGGTTACCAAAGAATCACCCGTGATGTTTATATGTCGAAGTGGTGTTCGTTCGAACCAAGCTGCCGAAGCTGCTTCTGAATCAGGTTATCTAAACTGCTTCAATATTCTTGAAGGCTTTGAAGGGGACAAAGACTCAAACGGTCATCGTGGTGTCGAGGGGGGGTGGAAAGCGGCAGGGTTGCCGTGGGTACAAAGCTAAACTTATATTCAAGGTTTTTCTACGGTTAATTAGTTGACCATTCTACAAGCCCAGAATAAGCTGTAACTAGAATAATTATTCCAAACACAATTCGATACCAAGCGAACACTGTGAAATCATGATTGCTGATAAAACGCAACAATCCCCGTATTGCAAGTAGTGCACTAATGAATGAGGTAGCGAAGCCAACACTGAACATGCCGATATCGTCGAAATGAAGAAATTCACGGTATTTGTAAACATCATAGAATGTAGCAGCAAACATGATAGGGATCGCCAGGAAGAAAGAAAACTCTGTTGCAGCTATGCGTGACAAACCAAAAAATAACCCGCCAATGATAGTGGCTCCAGAGCGGGAAGTTCCTGGGACCAGCGCAAGACATTGTATTAGCCCAACCTTCAAAGCATGTTTCCAGTCCATATCTTCTACACGTTCTACATCTATTACATGTTTTCTTCGTTCGGCCCATAGAATGACCACTCCACCGACAACCAAAGCAATTGCAACTGATATCGGGTGAAATAGATATTGTTTGATGGTCTTGATGAACAGCAAGCCTAGAATTGCAGCAGGTAAAAATGCAATAAATAGATTTAACATAAAGCGGTTGGAATTTTCGCTTGAGCCAATACCAGCTACCACATTGATAATTCTGGTGCGATACTCCCAGCACACAGCTAGTATGGCGCCCAGTTGAATCACTATCGCAAAAACCTTTCCCTTCTCATCATTAAAATCAAGTAAATCACCTACCAATATAAGATGGCCGGTGGAGGAGATTGGTAGAAACTCTGTCAAACCCTCAACGATGCCAAGGACCAATGCCTTAGTGAGTAGAAGTAGATCCATGTGATTTATCTTAGAAAAAGTTTTTTACTACGGACAAACATGAGTGAATCCAAATAGGTTCCAATCCTATTGAGAAAGATACGGTTCAGACAGTTTAAAAATATTATTGCAATTCAATTGGTTTTATTTTCATGAATAGATGTGGTAATCCACACTAACTGTTTGTTTTTGATCAATAGAATAATATCGGAATGATTATGTCTTGTTATAGATCTCAGCCCCTTTATTTAAAAACTCAATAGATTTCTCTTACATACCATTTTTTAATGCTTCGGTCTCACTAACACCTAAACTATCTGCATAATTTCGGACATCCTGGGTAATTTTCATCGAACAAAAATGTGGTCCACACATAGAGCAGAAATGGGCAAATTTGGCACCATCTTGTGGAAGGGTTTCATCATGAAATTGCCTCGCTTTATCAGGATCTAGACTGAGGTTAAACTGGTCGTCCCAACGAAACTCAAAGCGGGCTTTGGATAGTGCATTATCACGGATTTGCGAGCCGGGGTGACCCTTTGCTAGATCCGCAGCATGAGCGGCAATTTTATAAGTTATGATGCCATCTTTTACGTCATCCTTGTCAGGCAGACCGAGGTGCTCTTTGGGTGTGACATAACACAACATAGCTGTACCGTACCAGCCAATCATGGCAGCACCGATGGCGGAAGTAATGTGGTCATAGCCTGGTGCGATATCAGTGGTGAGTGGACCTAGCGTGTAGAAGGGCGCTTCGTCACAATATTCTAACTGCAAGTCCATGTTCTCTTTAATGAGATGCATAGGAACATGTCCAGGACCTTCTATCATTACTTGTACTTCATGTTTCCACGCAACCTTAGTCAACTCACCAAGGGTTTTTAGTTCTGCAAACTGTGCTTCATCATTAGCGTCATAAATTGAACCAGGACGCAGACCATCGCCCAGTGAGAAACTTACATCATAAGCTTTCATGATTTCACAGATTTCCTCGAATCGGGTATAAAGAAAACTTTCTTGATGATGCGCAAGGCACCATTTGGCCATAATTGAGCCACCCCGTGAGACGATGCCAGTCATACGTTTAGCTGTCATCGGAACATAGGCCAATCTTACTCCTGCATGGATAGTGAAGTAGTCGACTCCTTGCTCCGCTTGTTCAATCAAGGTGTCACGGAAGATTTCCCAGGTTAAGTCTTCAGCCTTACCATTTACTTTCTCCAGTGCTTGATAAATTGGTACGGTGCCAATAGGAACAGGACTGTTACGAATGATCCATTCACGTGTTTCATGAATATTTTTCCCAGTTGACAGGTCCATTACCGTGTCTCCACCCCAACGAATAGCCCATGTCATTTTTTCGATTTCTTCCTGAATGCTAGATCCAAGGGTTGAATTGCCAATATTGGCGTTAATTTTCACAAGAAAATTACGTCCAATAATCATTGGCTCAGATTCAGGATGGTTAATGTTAGCAGGAATAATAGCGCGACCCCGTGCTACTTCATCACGTACGAATTCAGGTGTGATATTTTTAGGTGAAGATATACCAAAACTATTTCCAGGGTGCTGGCGCGTAAGTAAACTATCTCGTTGTGCAGATAATTCTTCACAACGTTGATTCTCTCGTATAGCAATGTACTCCATTTCTGGTGTAATAATGCCAAGACGGGCATAGTGCATTTGTGTCACGTTTGCTCCGGTTTTTCCGCATCGTGGGAAGTGTTTTAAGTCAAAACGCATTTCCGTAAGTTTTGGGTCAGCTAGGCGTTCTCTAGCATAAACAGAAGCAGGATTAGAAAGAATCTCAGTGTCCCCACGTTCATCTATCCATTTTTTTCGTAGCATAGATAGACCAGAACGGATGTCGATTTCTTCTGCAGGATCAGTATAAGGTCCGGAAGTGTCATAAACGTAAATTGGCGGGTTTTTTTCTGTGCCCATACTAGCCGGCGTGTCGGACTGACTAATTTCGCGCATTGGTACTTGAATATCAGGGCGAGAGCCCTGTATGTATATTTTTCGGGAATTAGGTAATGGCTTGATTGCTGCATTATCTACTTGAGCAGTCAGATTTGAAAATTTTATGGGGCTTAAAACTTCGGAATTCATAGTGCGCTCCTTGAGGCGCCATAAGGAGCAGGGCGGTGCATCCCAGCTTCCCTACGGCGGCATTATCCGTGTCAGGTGTTAAGGGACTCTCTCACCAATCTTCCATGCTTCTAGAAGTGGACCCCCAGCTTATGATG
>SPBV01000247.1 GCA_004525885.1 Nitrosomonadales bacterium | reverse complement strand
CCACAAGGCCAAAAAGGTTCCAATGGGATATCAATAGAGAGTGATATCGCGCCAGACTCGGTGCCAATTAAAATATTAGGTGCAGGCAGCTCAATACGTCTTAAGGTTGGTCAAAGTATAGACCTAGATAGTAGTGCATTGAGGGGTGTAAGTTCAGAGCAGGAGCTTACATCATCGCAACAATCTGCACAAAAAACAGGAAAAAAATTCATTCCGCTAAATGTGGAAGAATGGATTAAGTAGAAAATGCTGTCTACCGCTCTTATAACCAGACAGAAGTACCCTTCTAGTTGTGTACCGCTGTTTATCAGACAAAAAGGGGTGGTGTTGATGATGCTTCTCACGGTGCTCGTACTTGGTACGTTGACAGCATTAGTGATTTCGCTAAAAGTTAGTGGTAGCGTAACAGAACAAGATATGAAAACAGCTAAAGCGTTGGCACATGCAAAAGAAGCGCTTATAGCCCATGCCGTTAGCGTCTTTTTGCCTACTACCCCCAGTGTCGTAACCACGGCTCGTCCCGGAGACCTGCCTTGTCCCGCATTAGATAGCAGCGGAGTCGCAGCTGCAAGTTGTGGTGATGCCACTGGCGCTACAGGCCAATCGGCTCGATTGGGTAGGCTGCCATGGAGGACATTGGGCTTGCCCGACTTGCGGGATGGTCATGGTGAACAATTGTGGTATGCCGTATCCAATAACTTCAAGGAAAATTTCCGAACTATTTGTACGAACCCAGATCAGTTGGGCTGCTTGAATAGTGATTCGCGTGGCACTATTACCGTGCGTAAATCTTCTGGATTGGTGATCAACAATGGCGCTAACCCAGATGTTTTTGTGCCCAGTGGGGTGGTAGCGGTCATAATCGCTCCAGGGAGCGTGATACAGCGTCAGGGAGCGGCTTCATTACAGGATCGCAGTTCAGCAGGCGCGTCCAATCCGCTAAATTACTTAGATGCTGGTAATGGTGAAGATAATGCGGCTTTTATTGATGGTAGCGCCATAGATGGTTTTATCAATGGGCCTGTTCTAGATTTCAACGAGAACATTATTATAAATGATAGATTGATCAGTATTACTTACCAAGATTTATTGCCAAAGCTGGAAGAAAGAGTGGCAGGTGAGGTGCTAAAGTGTATGAAAGATTATGCTTTAGCGAATAACGGCCGATATCCCTGGGCGGCAGGTATCGAAGAGTCTGGTGCAGGTAATTACTCTGACAAAGAAGAAAATCGATTTGGTCGAATTCCTGATACTCCTTTTACTAAAACCAGTGCAAGCAGCAGTGGAGGGATGAATACTATTTGGCCAACAAGTTGCAATATTTTTTCTCTATCTGATTGGTGGTTGAATTGGAAAAAACAGGTTTTTTATGGTTTAGCGGATGCCTATAAGCCCGTCAATTCACTCATTCCACCTGCTGCCAACGCGTGTGTCTCAGGCGGCGCCTGTAGAGTAGTTGATCCACCTTCAACCGCAGCTGATAAACGGGTAGTCGTGATTGTCTCGGGCAAGAGGTTATCCGGAGTAGAAGATGGACAACCTCGGGTAACAATGGATGAAGTAGGACACTCAAAAAACTATCTTGAGAATAACAACGAAGAAGGTAACGTTTTTTCGAAAGGCTTACTGACACCAACTTTTAACGATGTATTAGTTTACCAATGAGCAGGAATTTCAGTCAATCTTGGCATTACGGTATCCTGACCTGGAAGAGAGCGATTCCAAGATCAGTGCAGTATGGATTTAGCTTGATAGAGATGGCCGTAGTAATGGTTATACTTGCAATGTTAATTGGCGGTTTAATTGCGCCATTAACTGCGCAGATAGATCAACGGAACATGAATGAGACACGGGATTCTATTTCTGAGATAAAAAAAGCTTTGATTGGTTTTGCTGTTACCACTGGGCGATTACCTTGTCCCGCTGTTTCAGCTGTCAATGGTGACGAAAAGGTAACCTGTATTGCTTTAGCAGATAGGCATGGATATATTCCTTGGGCTAAGTTGGGCGTGCCTAAGTTGGATGCTTGGGGTCATATGTTCCGCTATAGTGTAACCTCTGCTTATGCAGGTCCAGCAGGCACACTGGTTTTGTCCCCTCCAACAATTCGAGATATTACCATCCAGACCAGGGATATAGCGGGTACGCTGGTTAACGTGTCTACTCCCAGTAATATTCCAGCTGTTGTGTTATCCCATGGTAAGAATGGCTATGGTTCGACTGATGATCAGGGTGTAGTTACAGCTGTGCCAAGTGTAAACATAGATGAAAGTACTAATACAACCGACCCTACAACTTTTGTCACTCAAGTTCCTGCAGCAGCAGGTACTCCAGGAGGAGAGTATGACGACATCGTTACCTGGATTTCACCTAATATTCTATTTAGTAACATGGTGGCAGCTGGACGATTGCCATAATATCTTCTCATGTACGTTTGCTTCATGCTAATAGTCTATAAGTCGTGCGCCAACTAGATATGATGTGGAGGAGTTACATCATTCTATTTTTTTCTCTAGTTTGAAGCATACTGCACCTTTCTCGTTGTTTTTCAGGCTTAACAAGTATCCGTGCTGATCCGCCCAGCGATAAGCTTGATATAAGCCAGTGCCAAGGCCGGTTTCAGAATCAACAATATCATGAAAAAGTCTAGAAGTAATAATTTCTGGAATTGAATCGCCACTATCACAAACTGTGAGCGTTACTGAATCGACAGCGCTAAGGTACACTGTAACTTTAATATTAGTTTCTGTCATACGTTTCTTTCTTGCGTTGTCTAATAAATTATCTGCAACATTTTCAAATACTGCGGATGGAATTAATTGTATCGAAGTAATGCTATTTTTAAATTCAATATTACGACTATGGTAACGACTCTTAAGTAGTTCCCACCAATCTGTAGCAGATATATATTCTCCGTTTGGTTTCTTTTGTGGTGCACTCAGTTTGTTCAGCGTTTGTTCCAGGCGATGAGTTAACGCAGGCAACTGACGGTTAAGCATTTTTTGGAAGTCATCAGTTTTCCCTGTTTGTGTTGCCTGTTGCCCTGCCGATATCAGAGTATAAAGTGATTGAAGAAGGTTTTTGACGTCATGT
>SPBV01000219.1 GCA_004525885.1 Nitrosomonadales bacterium | reverse complement strand
GTTGGAAAAGTACAAAGAATTGGCCAGGTGCTACAAGCAGCACGGTTAGCTCAAGTTATGAGCATTCAGGATATAGCGCGACAATTGCGGCTATCAGAGCGGCAGATTGCAGCAATTGAGGAAGATGATTACAGCATATTTCCAAGTCGTACTTTTTTGCGTGGTTTTATTCAAAATTATGCAAAACTCGTACGAGAAGATACAGAGGATTTTTCTCAATTGCTGCGGCAATCTTTTCCACTTGTTTCTTCCAAGACTATTTCGTATCCGGTGGACGGAACTCTATTCACACCTAACCATAAACAGACACGAGGTCAATTAATTATTATATTAATGGCGATCTTGGTTTCGTTGTTATTGATTTATGAGGTTTATCGAAGTGGAGGAGAGAGTCAGCAAATAGATGGGAATGTTGAAAACGAAGTGATGGAGGAGGCTACAATTAAATCTGCAACTGAAATTGAACAAGCGGCAGAGGAAATCCAGCTTCAATTGCCACCTGCAATAAGTTCTGAAGACCCAAATAATGGGGTTGAGGTAGGTCAACAGAAGAGCGATAACCTACTTTCAAAGCCGGAATTAACGACAGAAATAGTGGTTACAAATAAGCCAGCAGAAGAAGGTGGGAGTGTTATCCGTTTCATGTTTACTGAGGAGTCGTGGGTTGAAGTCAAAGATGCTGGAGGCAATAGGATTTTTTCACAGATTAACCCCAGGAATACGGAGAAAGTGGTATATGGTAAGCCACCGTTTTCTCTAACGATCGGGAACGCTGCTAATGTTAAGCTGGTTTACAATAGTAATCCGGTGAACTTAACGCCACACATTAAAAATGCTGGGGTGGCACGTTTATCACTCAATTAGAATTTTCACGAATATAGAATTCTCGTACTTATCATGAATACACCACAAAACAATATAAATAAACACCGAAATAGTGTCGGAGTCCGAATTGGCCAAGTCAATGTGGGGGGCGGTGCGCCAGTAGTGGTGCAGTCCATGACTAACACTGATACGGAAGACGAATCAGCAACTGTATTACAAGTGGCTCAACTCGCACGCGCAGGTTCCGAGTTGGTGCGTATAACGGTTAATACCGCAGCAGCAGCAAAAGTTGTGTCAGCCATCCGTGCCCGTCTTGATGACATGGACTGCCATGTCCCGCTAGTGGGGGATTTTCATTTCAATGGCCATAAACTTTTGACTGAATATCCAGACTGTGCGCAGGCATTAGCTAAATACCGAATCAATCCTGGAAATGTAGGGCATGGTAAGAAGCGCGATGAACAGTTCGCAATCATGATTGAAACAGCCTGTAAGTACGATAAGCCGGTCCGGATTGGTGTCAACTGGGGTAGCTTAGATCCTGAGTTGCTAGCTCGCATAATGGATAAGAACGCAGCGTCCTCCGAACCGAAAGATGCAGGGTACGTTATGCGTGAAGCATTGATTACCTCAGCTCTAGAAAGCGCTGCTAAGGCAGAAGAAATAGGATTGAGTCGTGACCGGATTATTTTATCTTGTAAGGTAAGTGGTGTGCAGGATTTAATTGCAGTTTATCGAGACCTGGCAGCATGTTGTAATTATGCGCTTCATTTAGGATTGACTGAAGCAGGTATGGGTTCGAAAGGAATCGTTGCCTCTACCGCAGCATTATCAGTGCTATTGCAGGAAGGTATTGGCGACACTATCCGTATATCACTCACACCAGAGCCAGGCGGGGATCGTACCCGTGAGGTATTGGTAGCACAGGAAATTCTGCAGACTATGGGGTTGCGTGCATTTGCACCATTGGTTGCAGCATGCCCAGGTTGTGGACGAACCACCAGCACTACTTTCCAGGAACTTGCAGAGAGTATTCAGAGTTATGTGCGTAATCAAATGATAGTGTGGCGCGAGCAATACGATGGTGTTGAAAATATGACATTAGCAGTGATGGGTTGCGTGGTTAACGGTCCTGGTGAGAGTAAGCATGCCAATATTGGTATTAGTTTACCGGGTTCTGGAGAGAGGTCGGTAGCACCGGTTTATGTGGATGGTCAGAAATCCGTTACGCTAAAAGGCGACAATATTGCTGGAGAGTTCCGTGAGATTGTGGATAAGTACGTGCAGACAAAATACCCAAAGAAAGTAGCTAATGGCTAGAAGTATTCAGGCTGTTCGTGGGATGAACGATATTCTGCCTGACCAGGAGCATATTTGGGAATTTTTTGAGCAGACTATACGTGAATGGGTGGTAGCCTATGGTTATCGAAACATTCGCATGCCAATTGTTGAGCATACAGACTTGTTCGTTCGCTCTATAGGTGCAGTGACTGATATCGTTGAGAAGGAGATGTATACTTTTCTCGATCATCTAAACGGAGATAGCTTAACGCTACGGCCTGAAGGTACTGCTTCTTGTGTACGTGCGGCGCTAGAACATAACTTATTGTATGCAGGACCACAGAGGCTATATTACTCGGGTCCGATGTTCCGGCACGAGCGTCCCCAGAAGGGGCGATATCGCCAATTTCATCAGGTAGGTGTCGAGGCGTTAGGGTATACTGGGCCAGATATAGACGCTGAGTTAATTGTCATGTGCGCAGATTTATGGAAAAGGTTAGGCATTTCTAATGTGTGCCTACAAATTAGTACCCTTGGTAGTGTCGAATCGCGCATTCTATATAGGTCTAGATTGATCGAATATCTAGAGAAAAACTTAGATAAGCTTGACGAAGATGCCCGCAGGCGACTCTACAGCAACCCATTACGGGTACTCGATAGAAAAAATCCGGAAATGCAGGAAATCATTGGTGATGCTCCCGGATTGCTGGAGAACTTAGATGAAGACTCACTTAGGCATTCCGATAAATTACAACAAATACTAATTGATCAGGGAATTGAATTTGAAATTAATCCTCGGTTGGTAAGGGGTTTGGATTACTATAATCGAACCGTATTTGAGTGGGGTACTGACAAGCTCGGAGCACAAGGAACAATATGTGCCGGAGGTCGTTATGATGGGTTGGTAGAGCAGATTGGGGGCAAGCCAACACCAGCCTGCGGTTTTGCAATGGGTGTAGAACGTCTGTTAGCGCTGATAGCAGAATGTGGTAAGGAAATACCAAATTCTGTTCTAGATGTTTACGTGATACATCATGGCGAATCTACTGATGGGCCCACTTGGAAAACAGTAGGTTACTTACGTAATCAGGGGCTCAATGTCATCCTACATTGTGGAGGTGGTGGTTTTAAGGCGCAGATGAAAAAAGCCAATGCCAGTGGCGCACGTTTCGCTGTAATTCTTGGAGAAGATGAGATACAAGCTGGAGTAATAAGTGTTAAGCCCCTACGCGAAGAAGTAAAACAAGTGAAAATAGGACTAGTAGAAGCGGTGGGGTTGCTTAAAGGTATTTGAGTCAGAAATATTTTTCAATCAAGTTAGGAAACAAGATGGCAATATATGATCTGGAAGAACAGGAAAAAATAGATGGACT
>SPBV01000131.1 GCA_004525885.1 Nitrosomonadales bacterium | reverse complement strand
GTCTTAAGGTGTTCTGTGTTCCCACCAATATTCATTGGAAGGAACGGTGGGTACATATACCTGTAAAGATTGTGTACCTATCCGTTTCTTTTTACGCTCATAGCCCAACGCACGTAAAACAATACCAACTCGCATTTCCTCCCATTTGCCACAGCGGTTTGCACCCATATTAAGAGCCCGCCGAAGTACTTCATGTGTTTGCAAATACGGGAGTTCTGATGGTTTTATGCTTTGGTAATCGTATTCATCCCCTTTTTGCAACCAATTTGCCACAATTGAAACCCATGGGTCGCTCATCATATGTTCAGCGTGAACCTGAACAGCTAATACTTCTGCTTCCCTATATTCAACACCCCTTACCTTGAATATCTCGCGAGCCTCAGCCCAGAGCTGAATGCGATCTCTGGTAATTTGGTCTACATCAATCACGCTGTTAACTCGTACGGGTAACCACCTGCGATTTCCAGTCTCATCTGCTAAGAATTCTTCGTTATTGGTGGTCCCTATAAACACAAGACGCCTAGGGAAGGTTGTACTGAACTCCCGGTACTTAGGAACCCAGTTTTCATATTGCTTGGTGATCCATGCTTTGACATGTTCCATGTCTTTAGTCCGCAAACCCCTCAACTCAGCAATCTCAGCGATCAGGCAACCACGCATCTTGCGGCTTAGATCATCGTCTTTCTCATCAAAACTAATCTCAGTAAAATACATGGGATCTGGAGACATAGCTGCAACTGCACTGGATTTACGTGTGCCCTGCTTACCCACGAGTACTGGAGACATATCTGCCTTACAACCTGGACTCAGCACCCTACCGGCCAGTGCGGTCCATAAGTAACGCCCTGCCGCCCGGTAATAGGGATTGTCTTCCGTACCAATATAGGTTGGCATGAAGCTATCAACCCGATTGACTTCATCCCACTCAATTGCATTTAGCCAAAGCTGTGCACTATCAAACGAATTTGATTCTGCAACTAAGAGAACCGCGTCGTGCGTCGCTTCTTTGTTGGTGGATTTAAAACCTGCTCGTTCGAGGTTGATACGTAATTTTGAATAGTCAGAATCTTTGAACGGCACCCAATTAATGCCATCATCGATGCTATACATAATCTCGTCCCGAAAGGTGTCATACCCTACATCCATACCACAATGATCCCTGTACCCAATAGCCTTCACGATGTTATCCATTGTCAGCAAGATTTCGCCGCGATTATTGCGAATGAATGATGGTAGAGATTTGGTATCTGCTTCTTTGAGCTTGGTAAGATCCTCAAAATCATTCTCGACTGGCTCTATCCAACCATGCTTACGTGCTTCGTGATAAATGGTGGCTGCAGTGACAACAGTGCGGATATCTTGCAGACCTTTTCTAGCGTCTGTATTCGCCCAAAGCTTATCAATCTCATCCCCATCGTATTCCGATGCACGGCTAAAAAAAGAATGTGCTAATTCCAGTCCCTCGGGTGAACCTACACTGGCGTGGTGGATGGCAAATACAAAAGATAGAAATCGTTGATACCCGACCTGGTCAGCATCCTTATAGGGAATTGCATCTAAGGCCGAGCTCAATTTCAACAATACTTCTTTGTCAGGAGGTTTGCTCTCAACTAATCGTGTGGGAGGAATTACAATCGGGACATCAGTTGAGACTGGCCAACGGAGATCTTGCACATTTACCTTGCTTATATCCTTTAGGTTAATGACATCAAGCGGTATTGATTGACCAGCTAATGGCAGAATAACCATATTGCCAAAAGCCCCTTCAGCAACAAAATCTTGCTTGGGGAATACTTCTACTTTCTTGTGTGCAACCCCTTTGGTGCCATCAGAAAAACCTGCAGACTGAAGGACATCTCGCAGAAATCTTCTGACACTGTAAGCATCCTGTGGGGTATCCCACAATAGATAGAGGTGTATTCCTTTTCCGCCTGATGATCTGAATGGAATCGGTGAGACACCTTGGTCTTGTAGCGCCTTGATGACCTTCATTACTACTACTTTCATATCCACCCAGTTGGTCTCTCCCTTGTGACTATCAAAGTCGAGTAGGCCAACACTAGTCACTGAGGTTCCGGGATTAATAGGGGCGACACCACAACGTGCACCACCACGAACGTGGTTAAGCAGGTTGCTCTCTTTCAATGGAGCTTTAACGCACCATGGCTGTCTACCACTTTTCGCTAACCAGTAAACATCGGTACGAACTCGTTTGAGAATGGGCATAAGGGCATTGATGAGTGGATCGGGGGTGGTAATTACTACTCCTGTACCGCTGCCCCCTACTCCCGAATCCTGGTTTTTATATTGAAGAGTTCCGGGCTTTGGTATCATGGCAACCACTCGCTCCTGAGCCAACCCATATTGATACGCGTAGCAAGTCTAAACAGAGTAACAAGATCTTCCCAGGACCATGGTTCTGCATTAAAAATCGTCCTGCCCCAGATAGCTGCACACACATCATCCGTGCACACCTCATCTCTGGAGAAGAGCATGAGATCAAAAAATCTACCGCCTACTCCATCATGGCATCGTAGTATGTGTCGGATTTGAGTACCCTTCATGATTAGGGCGTGGGTTGGAATCTCTCCATGTGCGTCGGCGTAATCATCTTCGTCCATGCACTCTCCATCCCAGAGTCGTCGAAGGCGAAAAACACGCCCCGGATTGTATGAAAACCAATTATCGTCATATACACGCCATTTAGCCTTTCCATTGGTTGGAGTACTCATTATTCACCCTCCACTTTTTTGCTGGAGGAAGCGCGAGATTGCACCCATTCCTCTATATCAGAGGCATGCCATGCAGTGGTATTTTCGGATAGCTTGACGGGTTGAGGAAACTTATTCTTTTTAACCCATGCCCAGATAGAAGAACCGGACACACCCAGAATGAGTTTTAACTCGTTGAGCCGATAGAATTGTTTTGTAACTTGCTGGTAATTAATTATGGCTGACATTAACTGTTATCCTTTTAATTTTATTTATAAAAGGTAACAAGCCACAACGAATGGTATAAGAAGATCCGCTCTGTGTGCACATAAGAAATGTGTTGACAGCTATGGATTTATTCCTTTACCATTTACTTGCAGTTTAGATCGTCGAGGAAATTGATATAAATTTGCAAGGTAACTTGTTACCGAATTGGGGGGCGCTCAAACGCTCCCCTTTTTCTTTTTCTACACGCTACCCCTAGTAGTTTATTGCTTTGAGTCTAACTAGATATAGGGGTATACAATTATTATGATAGTTCGTTGAAAGAAAAATGCAATACGTTACTTGTCAAAAATTATGCAAGCTTAATTCTGCAAACATGAGAATGCTATTCTCAACATATTTCTAGCAGTATTCCATCATATAAAATTTATATCGGCTGTTTCTCTTTATCCATTTTTTCTTTTTGGTATTCAACATTATCGTATGAATAGATAACTTGAATTTTCCGTATGGTTAGCCCTCTTCTACACCGGCCTTGAGTTTGTCCAGATAATCCGCCCATTGCTGCATCATTACCTCGCGTTGCTCGATAAATTTGGTGCGGTTATAAGCCTGCCCTAAAGCATCAGGTACCCTGTGTGCCAGCTGGTGTTCAATAATATGTGGGTCTATGTCTAGTCGTTCATGCAGGATAGTACGTGCCATGGCTCGGAATCCATGCCCTGTGATTTGTGTTTTGGTATCGTAACCTATACGGCTCAAAGCAGCGTTGATGGCTGCAGCACTCATGGGTTTTTTAGGATCTCGACCACCTTGGAACACATACTCTCCATGCCCGGAAAAAGGATGTAGTTCACGTAGAATGGAAACTGCCTGTTTGGGTAGTGGTACTAGATGATCAGTTTTTGTTTTACTCACAACATAGCGCCATTCACCAGTATCAAGATCTATATCTTTCCACTTCGCCATTCTTAATTCACTAGGACGCACAAATAACATGGGTGCAATTCTCAAAGCACACTGGACTGTATATGTACCTTTAAATCCATCAATGGCGCGTAGTAACTCGGCTACTTCTTTTGGCTCAGTTAAGGTTGCCATGTGTTGAGTTGTAGCAGGGGGTAACGCACCCCTCAGATCAGTGGTGACATCACGAACGGCACGTCCAGTCTGTACTGCATATTTAAATACCTGTCCACAGGCCTGTAATGTACGGTGTGCGGTTTCAAGACTACCTAGTTTCTCGATACGTTGAACCGCTTCCAGTACTTGGGGTGGGGTAATGTCAGCAATGGGTTTGCTGCCAAGCCAAGGAAAAAGAAAACGTTCAAAACGACGGATCACTTTTTCGCTATGACTAGCTACCTTATTTCTCATATAAAAAGCTAGCCATTCACGTGCCACTACTTCAAAGCTATTCTCTGAACATTCTAGTCTTGCTTTTTTAGTTGCCTTGCGATTCTCGCTAGGGTCTATGCCAGTAGCCAGCAACTTACGGGCAGCCTCGCGGCGTTCACGTGCAAGAATTAGAGATACATCAGGGTAGATTCCAAAGGCTAGTATCTTCTGCTTGTTTTCAAACCGATAAGCAAGTCGCCAATACTTTGAGCCGTTAGGTTGTACCAACAAAAATAACCCTCCACCATCAGCCCTCTTGTAAGGCTTGGCTCTTGGCTTCGCTTTCCTTATTGCCACATCAGTCAACTTCATTTAAAACCTTATTTGTTGGTATCAATTTTAAATTGTTGGTACAAGTGGCTTAAATATACCAACAATGAGGGCTAAATTGCAATAGATGGGAATGAATGGGATAAAACAAAAAACCCGCTAATCACAAGGATTAAAGCGGGTTTCGTGTACGTCTTTGAACAGGATGAAACAGCTAAATGGTGGAGGCGGCGGGAATCGAACCCGCGTCCGCAAATCCTCTACAGTCAGTTCTACATACTTAGCCATGCTATTTAATTTAACCCAACAGCCGTCAACTGGCGAACTGAAGTTAGGCGAGTCACCTATTATTTAACACTATGCAAAGCGACCCTACAAAGTGCGATCCTCGTTAATGGCTCCGCTGTCTGTTACCAGACCCGGCGTTAAGGCCCACCGGTGCGGAGTCTAGCCGGATTTAAGCGGCTAGAGCGTAACTATCTTCGTTTGCAATTATAACTTTTCCAGATGTATTTACGAGGTGACTGGCCCTCGGTATGCCCTGCGCTGCTTTGAAACCCACGTCGAAGCC
>SPBV01000325.1 GCA_004525885.1 Nitrosomonadales bacterium | reverse complement strand
CGGGGTCCTGGACGGTGACCATGTATGACATGAGCGGTAAGCGTCATTGGTGTATGGTCGTAGAGCAAGCTAATCGGCAAATCGATAGTCTGCCTGGTTCCTGCTGGGATCGAAAAACCACCTATCTCAAATGGCTTCCGCTTCTTTACTTTATTTTCTTTATCCTTTGCCACGGGTTTTTGTTTTGCTTGGCTTGGCGTTTTTCTCAATAAACTCAATGATCTTGCCCGCGACATCGATTTCTGTGGCTTCCTCGATGCCCTGCAAGCCGGGGGAAGAGTTGACCTCCATCACGACAGGACCATGATTAGAACGCAGAAGATCAACACCACAGACATTAAGTCCCATTATCTTGGCCGAACGAACTGCTGTTGAGCGTTCCTCCGGAGTAATCTTGATTATATGAGCCGAGCCACCACGATGCAGGTTTGAGCGAAAATCACCACCTACACCTTTACGCCGTATGGAGGCTACAACTTTGTCATCAATAACAAAGCACCGGATATCCTCGCCTCCCGCCTCCTTGATAAACTCCTGTACCAGAATATTAACCTTGACCCCGCCAAAGGCCTCTATCACAGACTTGGCCGAATTGTGTGTCTCTCCAAGTACCACACCAATTCCTTGTGTGCCAGATAGTAGCTTGATCACTACAGGTGCCCCTCCGGCAATTTTGATCACGTCGTCAGCAAACTTTGCAGAGTTGGCGAACCCAGTCACGGGTAGCCCGATTCCCCTGCGCGCCAAAAGCTGCAACGATCGCAATTTATCACGCGAACGGCCAATAGCAACCGATTCATTGACCGGATAGACACCCATCATCTCAAATTGACGTAGGACCGCTAGGCCATAAAAGGTAATCGAAGCACCAATCCGTGGAATAACAGCATCGTAACCAGTTAACAATTGCTTTTTATAGCGTATCTCCGGACGGTGTGAAGTAATATTCACGTAGCATTGAACCGTATTGATAACATCAATAACATGCCCACGTTCAATTGCTGCCTCTACGATCCGTTTATGAGAATAGAGATCAGGATTTCGAGCTAACATTGCTATTTTCATTTGCCAATTTTCCCTGTAAATATTCTTGCCTAAAGGCTTTCCGTAGTATTACAGTTTTCTGTTGACCCGAGTCAGATAAGCTTGCAACAGAAAGATTTGGCAGGATCCACCATATATTTGCCTCTAATCGCAGTACGACCAACCAACATACGAAATCCCATTTGATCACGATTACTTAGGGTGATTATAATTGGCCATTCCCTGTCACCAATACGAATCGGTGTTTCAATAACGATGCGCCTTTCACGTGTACCCCCAGAGTTAGTTACCCAACGGTAACCAATCAACCGAACCGTGCAGGATTTCTTGGTGGTACTATCGTTTTGATCTGGGTGAATATCAAAGCGAATCCAATTTTCACCATTCTTGTGAATAAGACTAGAGTTGTATGCATGTAGAGCGGAATTTTTTGCACCAGTATCAACTTTAACTTTAATACGGTCTATGCCAAGCGCTGGAAGAGCCACCCATTCTCGCCACCCGAGCACAGTTCGCAATGCAGCGGTTTGTCTACTCAGCTCTGAATTCCCAGTTTTAGTTAACCTTGTCATCTAAGCTTCTCTTGCTGACCGCCTATCTGGTTGCCACACAGATTATACAGCTTAATTTACCACCTTGCCTCGCTCGTTTGTTCCCGTTAACGTTAATTCTTTTTTGATTAGATTAGCTTAGCTAAATCCGCATCCTCTTCTGCAAAAACCCTTGCAAATAAAGTCACATATTTAGGGTATACCTGCCACAATTCTATAAGATGTACTAGCTCAATCAAGACGAACGCAAAGCTCTAGCAAAGATATTTCGTAAAAATCGATAATCTTGTAAATTGAGCGTCTACTTTTAACAAAAAATAGATATTGAGTTTTTGTAAATTAGTATCTCGAATTAAATCTAAGCCTGAACCATTACTGCAGAATGATCTATATTTTTTCTATTTTTAGTATACCAACAATTGTACCAATAAATTTATTACGCTTACAGCTTTTAACTTGTAATTTAATGCCTTCATTTTGTTAGTTATTTATCCCTGAATGTCCCACCAGCATTCCATGACATCGTTATATTGAGACTTGCGGAGACATTGGTTAAGCTG
>SPBV01000016.1 GCA_004525885.1 Nitrosomonadales bacterium | reverse complement strand
TATAGGAAATGTGAGAAAGATGTTCTTGTAACTCTACAGGATTTGCTGAAAAAACGTCTGGAATATTCCCTAAATGATGGTAAACAGTTCTTTAACGTTGTACAAAATGCCAGACT
Organism: Nitrosomonadales bacterium; assembly: GCA_004525885.1. Lineage (GTDB taxonomy): Bacteria > Pseudomonadota > Gammaproteobacteria > Burkholderiales > Nitrosomonadaceae > BJGV01. Next base: position 15,537 of record SPBV01000016.1, on the reverse strand, counting down.
GGTAGCTAATGCTGAACGGTACTACCGCACCATGTATTATGCAGAAAATAACTCCTGGAATCAGCGTGATCAGCATATGTTTGAAACCTTACAGGATGTGCTTAAGTTTAGAGGTAAAAATTCAAAAGCCGTTATCTGGGAACATAATTCACATATTGGTGATGCTCGTGCGACGCAAATGAGTGCCCGTGGGGAGTTAAATATTGGTCAGCTTGCACGTCAGGAATATGGTGATGCTGCATACCTCATTGGTTTTGGAACCGATCATGGCACCGTTGCTGCTGCTTCTGAATGGGGCGGACCCATGGAAGTAAAACAGGTACAACCATCCCATATTGATAGTTATGAACGTGTCTGTCATGAAGTTCATAGCGATAACTTCCTGTTACCGTTGCGTAAACCGCTACAGGAAATAACTCGTAAAGGATTGCTCGCGGAACGCTTGGAACGCGCAATCGGTGTTATCTACCGGCCTGAATCTGAATTACAAAGCCACTATTTCTATGCTTCACTACCATGTCAGTTTGATGAATACATCTGGTTTGATGAAACCCATGCAGTTAAGCCGCTAACCCGGGAAACTATAAAAGGTGTGGCTGATACGTACCCTTTTGGTCTTTAGGAAGTAACGGTATAAACTTGTCGATAGCTATACTTGCAATTAATAATACAGAGTTAAATTTTTCCTAAATAAACTTTGAATTCTGATGCTATCAAAAAGGTAAAAAAACATTTATATTTCAATAAGAATACAAATTAAATTTTAAGTACAATTGAACTACTTTGGAATTAAGCTGATAATATTTTTATGTGTTTAGGTATTCCCATGCAAATCGTCGAGATAGACGGCTTTAATGCACACTGTGTAGCGAAGGGTATTGGGCGCGAAGTAAGCTTGTTCATGTTGCAGGATGAGTCGATAGAGATTGGTGATTGCGTCATGGTGCACGTAGGTTATGCAATCCAGAAAATGAGCGAACTGGAAGCACGTTCAGCTTGGGAGGTTTACGATGAGATGCTAGCCCTGGAAGCAAAGGGTGCATGAGCTTTCGATATGTCAATCTTTGGTTGATCAAGTGGAACAAATCGCACTTAGCCATGGTGCGAAGAGTGTGGCATCAGTAAACCTTAAAATTGGTCCCCTGTCTGGAATTGAGCCGACACTAATGCAGCATGCCTATCCCTACGCTAGTGCAGGGACTTTGGCAGCAGAATCTACACTAGTGATCGAATTGGCGCCACTCATAGTACGTTGTGAAATCTGTGGAGCCGAAACAGAGGCTCAGCCGAACTGTTTGGTATGCGGCGTGTGTGGCGACTATCACACAAAACTTGTGAGCGGCGATGAGATGACCCTTATGCGCGTTGAATTAATCACATTAGAAGCAAGGAATGATGTGTAATACTTGCGGCTGCAATATTACGCGAGGTAATCAATCATTTGCCCATAAAGTGGTGAACGGTACAACAGCCGTCGCAGTGCTGGACAACCTACTGGCCAAAAATAACGACCAAGCAACACACAATCGACAACATTTCGACAAACATCGTTTGCTAGTTATCAATCTTATGTCTTCCCCTGGTTCTGGCAAGACTGCACTGCTAGAGGCGACCATTGATGCATTTCGCAACGAATACCGCATTGGTGTAATTGAGGGCGACCTAGAAACTGAAAATGATGCCGAGCGCATCCGAATCAAAGGTGTACCAGCATACCAAATTACTACTGGCACGGCATGTCATCTTGATGCGCACATGGTGCACGATGCCCTACATCAGTTTCCGCTCGAAACGCTAGACCTTCTTTTCATTGAGAACGTTGGAAATCTTGTGTGCCCCGCCAGTTTCGATCTTGGTCAGCACCGTAATGTCATACTACTCTCTGTCACAGAAGGTGATGATAAGCCTGCTAAGTACCCTGTGATGTTTCGCGCCGCCAATTTATTACTTGTTACCAAGAGCGATTTATTACCAGTTCTGGATGACTTTAGTCTAGAACGTGCCGAGTTAAATCTGCGCAAACTTTCCAGTATTGCGCCGATAAAACTGCTTTCCGCTCGAAGGAATTTGAACCTGCAAGCCTGGCTAGATTGGCTTAGCAGTGAGCTGGCGCAACAACGTGAGCGAATAAGAAGAGGCGAAACCGTGTGGCCTCAGCTAGAACCTGATAGTGTGCATTCACACGTGGAAACTATATGATGCTCACTGCCCAGGACTGGCTGGCGAAGATCCATATGTTACCGCTGAAACGGCGCGTACGTATCATGAATGTATGTGGGGGACACGAACGCTCGATTACGATGGCGGGTATACGTAACGCTTTACCCAAGACAGTTGAGCTTATTGCTGGACCAGGATGTCCAGTGTGTATATGCCCTGAAGAAGACGTGTATCAAGCGATTCAACTCGCATTGCACGCGGATGTAATCTTGGTTGCCTTTGGGGACATGCTGCGCGTACCAGTAAATATGTCTAAAAGGGAAGTGCGTTCGCTAGAGCAGGCTAAAGCAAATGGTGCTGATATACGGCCAGTTGCAAGCCCGCGTGAGGCAGTCAAAATTGCGCAGGAGAACCCACTCCGCTCAGTAGTATTTTTCGCCGCTGGTTTCGAGACTACTACCGCACCCGTAGCAGCAATGTTACTTGAGGGCGTACCAGATAATTTGTTTGTATTACTATCAGGGAGACGCACCTGGCCTGCGGTAGCGATGTTGCTTGATTCAGATACGCCAGCCTTTGATGGTTTAATTGCGCCAGGTCACGTTTCCACTGTGATGGGACCGGAGGAGTGGTTATTTGTAGTGGAGAAACATAGTATTCCCGCAGCGGTCTCCGGCTTCATGCCTGTCTCGTTGCTAGCGGCAATGTATTCGGTATTACGCCAGCTGCTTGAAGGCAAGCCCTTTTTAGATAACTGTTATCCCGAGCTGGTACGCCCTGGAGGCAACCCATCAGCAAAAGCGCAAATTGCTCAAGCACTAAATGATGCCGATGCTAATTGGCGCGGTATTGGTGTGATTCCTGCCTCTGGTTTTGTACTTAGCCCACGCTTTGGTTCTCATGATGCACGTATTCGATTCCCCGACTTTGATCTGGCAGGGCGCAAGCGTGCCGGCCAGATGCCACATGGCTGTGAATGTGCAAGTGTGGTACTTGGAAAGATCAATCCAAATCAATGCAAGATTTATGGCCGTTCATGTACCCCGAAATCACCTATTGGACCATGTATGGTATCAGATGAAGGCGCATGCCGGATTTGGTGGGCTGGTGGAGTGAGAAATAATGCTACAGTCTCAACTGAGGATGCTCAGACCTTTGTTGTTGAATAAAGATGGACTATCTTGTATCAGACCGCTGTTCGCTATCCAAGAATTTGGCCCAATATTCACCTGTAACTTAACTGTAAGCTAGATGGATATTAAAGACAATCAAATGATCCCATCTGAGGAGCATGAAGCATTCCGCTGGATAGTGACAGGAAGGGTGCAGGGCGTAGGATTTCGTCCTTTCGTTTTTTGCTTGGCAAATCGGTTTGGCCTAGCTGGAAGAGTGCAAAATCTTGCTGGTCAGGTACTGATTGAGGCTGAGGGTGAGGCATCAATACTCAATGCGTTTGGTGCAGCGTTATTTACTGATGCACCACCGTTGGCTCAACCGAAAAAAATACATGTCGAAAAGATTGCATATCGACAGTTGGAAAATTTTGAGATCGTCCCAAGCACAACCACTACAACTGCGCAGATCCATATACCGCCAGATTATTTTTTATGTGATAACTGTAGGCGAGAGATGCAAACACTACAGGATCGGCGTTATCGCTATCCTTTCATTAATTGCACACAATGCGGGCCACGTTACAGTTTAATCAAACGCTTGCCCTACGACCGTTCAAATACAACGATGGCAGAGTTTGAATTATGTCCTGCTTGTCAGAGAGAGTATGAAAATCCATTTGATCGTCGATTTCATGCAGAGCCAGTGGCGTGTCCAGTATGTGGCCCGCAACTTTATTTTACTAAATCTAACTATAAAGCTGATGGTTCTGCAGCACTAGATGCTTGTGTGTCTGCTTTGCTCAGTGGTGAGATTGTCGCCGTAAAAGGTGTTGGTGGCTATCATTTAATGTGTGATGCAGGTAACACCGCGGCAATTCAACAACTGCGCTTCAAAAAATGTCGGCCTCATAAACCACTTGCACTAATGTTTCCTTGGAGAGGTGTAAATGGTCTGGAGATGGTACAACAGGTACTAGAGATCGATACCAATTCGCGGGCACTATTATGTAGTCCAACACGCCCGATCGTACTTTTACGTAAGCGTCCGGATTCAACTCTTTCAGAATTGATCGCCCCAGGGCTTGATGAAATCGGCGCGATGCTACCATACAGTCCATTGCATCATTTGCTACTAGATGAGATTGGCAGAGCCGTGGTTGCAACTTCTGGCAACGTGAGCGGAGAACCTGTGCTGACAGAAAACGACGAGGCGGAACATCGACTCGCTAATGTTACGCGAAGTTTTTTGCATCATAATCGTCCAATCGCACGTCCGGTAGATGATTCAGTAACGCGTACCATTTGTGGAAAATCTCGTTTGCTTCGTGCTGGGCGTGGGGCTACGCCGCTAGAATTTGATCTGCCAGGTAGATTTGCCCAGCCATTACTTGCAGTCGGTGGCCACATGAAAAATCCTATCGCGTTGGGGTGGGAACGAAGGGTGGTACTTTCTCCTCACATTGGAGACCTGAGTACCCCACGCAGCATTAAGGTATTTGAGCAAGTCATTACTGACATGCAAAGATTGTATGATGTAATACCGCAAGCCATTGTATGTGACTTCCATAATGGCTATGCAAGCAGCCGTTGGGCCAAACGGCAAAAATTGCCATTATTCCGCATTTGGCATCATCATGCACATGCAGCGGTTGTAGCGATGGAACATAGCCTAGATCGCACATGGTTGGTGTTTACTTGGGATGGAGTTGGCTTGGGTGAGGATGGCACGTTATGGGGTGGCGAAGCACTGCATGGACAGTGTGGCTCATGGCAGCGTGTTGCTCGTATGCGACCCTTTCGGTTGCCAGGCGGGGAGCAAGCGGGACGCGAACCATGGCGTTCTGGCCTAGCACTATGCTGGGAGAGCGGTATGGAAAGACAATCAACTACATTCGACTCTATATTACTTAAAAGAGCATGGGAATGTGGATTGAATGCACCGATTACTACGGCAGTTGGTCGTTTGTTTGATGGTGCGGCCAACCTTCTTGGATTAATCGATAAAGCAAGTTATGAGGGGCAGGCAGGTATGTATCTTGAAAGCGCTGCTAGGGGTGATGTAGAAGCAATAGAATTACCGTTTGAAAGAAGCGCGGATGGATTACTTACGGCTGACTGGGCGCCCTTGGTGAAAGCATTATTGCGGAAAGATATGCCAGTAGCACAAAGAGCGATGCAATTTCATGTGAGCTTGGCACGTAGCATTGTTGTCCAGGCACAGCACATCTATACACAGACTCCTTTTGATTCATTAGGATTGACTGGAGGCGTGTTTCAAAACAAATTGCTTGCTGAGTTGGCAGTAGCGCAACTTGCTGATGCCGGATTTGATGTTCACCTGACAGAGAAGTTGCCTTGCAATGACGGTGGTATTGCGCTCGGACAACTTGTTGAAACATTGTATTCCCATGGATGATACGCATATTAGTCTTGCGCACGGCAACGGTGGGAGTTACATGCGCGAGCTGATAGAAACTGTGTTTGCTCGCCATCTTTCTAATCCTCTACTTAATATTCAGTCAGATGCGGCCGAGTTACCCATGATGGAAGGGGTGGTGATGGTAACGACGGATGGTTTTATAGTGCAACCGCTGGAATTTCCGGGCGGTACAATCGGTTCGTTAGCAGTACATGGAACGGTGAATGATCTTTCGGTTTCTGGTGCTACACCACATTATCTGACGATTAATGCATTCATAGAGGAGGGTTTTGAGGTTGCCCAGTTGGAACGCATTGTCATTAGCCTAGCCAATGCCGCACGTGAAGCGAATGTACAGGTAGTAGCGGGTGATACCAAGGTCGTCCCACGTGGAGAGGGTGGCGGGCTTTATCTTGCGACTACGGGTATCGGCACTAGGCCGAAGCATTTGCAACTTGGGTTGGATCGTATAAAACCCAGCGATGTGATTTTGGTAAGTGGACCGGTGGGGGATCATGGTGTCGCTGTCATGCTTGCACGCGAGCAATTTGGTTTACACGGTGAATTGTTGTCGGATGCTGCGAGTGTATTACCTTTAACGCAGGTACTAGTGCGGTTTACCGGTTTACGTTTTATGCGCGACCCAACGCGTGGTGGCCTTGCAACGGTAATGCACGAAATATGCCGTGCAACTGATTTGGAAATAAGACTAAGACAAATTGCAATACCGATTCGAGAGCAAGTGGCAGCGGTATGCGAGATGCTAGGCTATGACCCGATGTTTCTAGCAAGTGAGGGGCGGGTGGTTGCGGTTGTGAGTGCATCACAGGCGGATGAGGCATTGACTCAACTACAAGCGTTGCCGCAGGGATATGATGCAGCAATCATTGGTAGTATCAATGAGGGTCGGAAGCAAGTGGTGTTAGAAACTGAGTTGGGTGGTGAGAGGATCTTAGAAGAGCTAGAAGACGATCCGCTACCTCGGATATGCTAACAATCTAATTGTTAAAGCGGCTCCAATTTCATTTAGAAGACTGATGTCGGTTTGATCTGTTAAATTAGAGACAATAAAGATTTGCACTTCATGATTTAGAGTGTCCAAAATACTATTTACTATTTCACAGCGAAAGTGTTGCCATGGATTCATGTGAGTTTTCCCAGATTGAACAACAGCTCTCACCGGTGTTTGAGCAGCACGGGTATGAGGCGCAGAAATTACTACAAATTCTTCTAGATGTGCAGGAAATTTATTCTTTTATTCCAGATGAGGCAATAACTTATATTGCCAATCTCCTTAGTGTATCTAGAGTGAGTGTTAAGGCGGTAGTTGATTTCTATTCTTTCCTTTCGTTCAAATCCGTGGGCGAATATCGTGTCCTGTTTTCTGACAATATTACTGATCAGATGCTTGGCAAAAATGAATTAATGCAGTATTTCTGCAAAAAAATGTGGTTGGAACCGGGTAAGGTGTCAGAAGATAATCTACTGAGTGTAGACAGTACTTCTTGCACCGGCATGTGTGACCAAGGGCCGGCAGCACTTGTCAACGGATGGCCGCTCACCAATTTAGATCAGCAGCGGCTTGATCTGATTGCAAAACTGATTCGTGATAGGAACCCAGTTTCTACCTGGCCAGCTATGCTTTTTGAGGTCAAAGACAACATTTACCGTTCTGAAATATTATTGGGCAAACCTTCTGTGGCTGGCGCTGCAATTAAGGCGACATTGGAACGAGGCGTCGCTGCGACGCTGAGCGAGATAGAAGCATCCAAGCTAAGAGGACGAGGTGGCGCTGGCTATTCTACTGCTAATAAATGGTCTAGTTGTCGTACTTCTCCAGGGACGGCACATTATATCGTGTGTAATGCTGACGAAGGTGAACCAGGTACCTTCAAGGACCGAGTGCTTCTAAATAGCTACGCTGATTTAGTATTGGAAGGTATGACTATCGCCGCAAAGATAATCGGTGCAACACAAGGTTTTTTATATTTGCGTGGTGAATATCGCTATTTGCGGAGAAAATTGGAAGAGGTGTTAGCACAGCGACGCACGGCAGGTTTGTTGGGAAGAAGTATTTTGGGAGAGCTCGGTTTTGATTTTGATATAGAGATTCATCTTGGTGCTGGTGCTTATATTTGTGGTGAAGAGTCAGCGTTAATCGAGTCACTCGAGGGCAAGAGTGGCCGTCCTCGCAACCGACCCCCGTTTCCAGTGACCCATGGGTACCTTGATCAGCCTACGGTGGTAGACAATGTAGAAACCTTTGCTTGTGTCAGTAAGATTGCAGAATACGATAGCGCATGGTTCACAGCCCTAGGCACAGCACAATCTAGTGGCAGCAAAATTCTCAGCATTTCGGGAGACTGCGCTCGGCCAGGTATTTATGAATACCCATTTGGTGTTGCGTTGTATGAAATATTTGACGATTGTGGTGCAGAAGATGTCCATGCAGTACAAGTAAGTGGGCCTTCTGGTACTTTGGTTTCATGTAAAGAATTTCGGCGGCGGATTTGTTTTGAAGATTTACCTACAGCTGGGGCGCTTATCATATTTAACCGAGAACGTGATATTTTGCAGGTAGCATTAAATTCCGCTCATTTTTTTGCCTATGAAAGTTGTGGTTTCTGTACTCCCTGCCGTGTTGGAACTCAATTACAGAAGAAAATTATAGATAAAATTTCTGATGGATACGGTACAGCGTACGACCTGGAAGAACTAAAATATATAGGCCATATCATGAGAACTATGAGTCACTGTGGGTTAGGACATACAGCAGCAAATCAGGTAATAGATATGCTGGATAAATTTCCAGATGCCTATAAGAATAAGCTTAAAAAACTTGTTTTCGAGCCAGCCTTTGACCTGGACAGAGCGCTAGAGAAAGCAAGGAAAATTACCGGTAGGGATGATAAGTTGGCTCACTTTCCCTAATGATGCTTTTATAAATTTAAAGTTTAATGTATTAACAAAGTGAGAAAAATTTTGTGTGTAGTACATAAAGAATACGCAAGGGATAAACTATATTAAGTAACTATTTCATTAAAAGATCTGAATTATTTATTAAGAGGTGTGCTTGAGTAAAAATTTTACACTAGATGGAAAAGTTATTTCTTTCAAAGATGGGCAAACCATAATGGATGCTGCTTTGACAGCAGGCGTATATATTCCCCATTTGTGTCACAATCCTAAGTTCATTCCACACGGTAGTTGTAAATTATGTATCGTGAATGTTAATGGTCGTAATATGACTTCCTGCACTATGCCTGCAGGTAATGGTATGGTGATAGAAAATAATACATCAGCACTTAACGATGATCGCAAGGCTCTAGTGCAAATGCTATTTGTAGAAGGCAATCACACTTGTCCCTCATGCGAGGCATCAGGAAATTGTAAATTGCAGGCAACGGCCTATTATCTTGAGATGTTGAGCCCCCATTACACACATTTCTATCCACCTCGTACAGTGGACGCATCCCACCCTGATATATTCCTTGACCTTAATCGCTGCATTTTATGCGAGCTATGTGTACGCGCTAGTCGTGATGTTGATGGAAAGAATATATTTAAAATTTCTGGGCGCGGTATTGGTTCGCATTTGGTAGTGAATGCCGAAAGTGGTAAGTTAGGAGATACTAACTTTGCTGTAACCGATAAAGCGGCTCGTGTTTGTCCTACTGGCGCTATTCTGATCAAGCGACGAGGGTATAAAACACCTATTGGTCATCGTATTTACGATCACAAGAAAATTAACGAAATACAGGCAGAATCGGACCATGAGTGAGGATCGAAAAATAAAACTAGCAACCTGTTCCTTAGCGGGTTGTTTTGGGTGCCATATGTCGTTGTTGGATATCGACGAGAAATTATTCCCTCTTCTGAAAAAAGTCGAATTTGACCGCACACCATTTACTGACATTAAAAAATGTGGGTCATGCGATATTGGTATCGTTGAAGGTGGTGTGAGTAATGTAGAGAACGTTCATGTGTTAAAAGAATTTAGAAAACACTGTAAGGTGTTGGTGGCGATGGGTGCTTGTGCAATTACAGGCGGTGTCCCCTCACTGCGAAACAACATTGATCTGTGGGACTGTTTTCAAGAGATTTATCTATATGAAGGGGGGCTAGAAGGAAGTCAGATACCGAATGACCCTGAACTACCATTGCCATTAGACAAAGTATATCCTGTCTACGAAGTAGTAAAAATAGATTATTTTTTACCGGGCTGCCCGCCCTCTGCGGACACGATTTGGAAATTTCTTACAGACCTAATAGCAGGTAGAGAGCCAAAGTTAAGCTACGAAATGTTGCACTATGATTAAGTTTCCCTAATGAGCTCCGAATTAGAAACTGCCGCTAATCCTGAAAACTTGAAACGGGTCGTAATCGAACCCGTTACAAGGGTGGAAGGCCATGGCAAAGTTACTTTGTTACTAGACGATAATAATCATGTGCATCAGGCGCGCTTTCATATTGTTGAATTTCGTGGCTTTGAAAAATTTGTCCAAGGTCGTCCTTTTTGGGAAGTACCAGTAATGGTGCAACGCCTCTGTGGTATTTGCCCGGTAAGCCATAACCTAGCAGCTTGCAAGGCCATGGATATGATTATTGGTGCAAAGATTACTCCCGTAGCCGATAAGCTGCGTCGGCTTATGCATATGGGGCAGATTTTACAATCTCATGCGCTACATTTTTTTCACTTTTCTTCACCTGACCTACTGTTCGGTTTTGACTCGGATATAGGTAAACGAAATATTACTGGTATTGTAGAATCCTACCCTGATATTGCAAGGCAAGGAGTAGCGTTGCGCAAGTTTGGTCAAGAGGTAATTCATCTTACCACAGGTAAACGAGTACATGGCACAGGCGCGATCCCTGGCGGTGTAAATAAAAATCTGTCGTTGGAAGAACGAGACTATCTACTTAAAGAAATAGACCAGGTAATATCATTGAGCCAGTCTGCAGTGGAGTTGATCAAGACAATCTATAGTGCGCGTACGGATTTTCATAATAAATTTGGATCTTACCGTTCCAGTTTTATGAGCCTCGTGCGGGAGAATGGTGCGATGGACCTCTACCACGGTGGCTTGAGAGCTAAGGATGAATTTAATCAAACTATTTTTGATCATATAGATTACAACCAATATTGGGACTACATCCACGAGGAGGTGAAGTCTTGGTCATACATGAAATGTCCGTTCATTCCTTCGAAAGGCAGGAAGGAAGGTTGGTACCGAGTTGGGCCACTGGCACGGGTCAACAATTGCGATTTTATCCCGACACTATTGGCGGAAAAAGAACGCAAGACTTTCCGGGAATTTTGTGGAGGTAGTGCAACTCAGGCTACACTCGCTTATCACTGGGCACGTATGATCGAAATGTTGCATGCAGCCGAAGTAATTAAGGAGTTATTGGATGACGCTGACCTACAGAGCGACGATCTGGTAAGTAGTGGAGAGAGGAATTTACGTGGAGTTGGCGTGATTGAAGCTCCACGTGGCACGCTAATACATCATTATCGTATCAATGAAGACGAACAGATCGTGCGCGCCAATCTGATTGTAGCTACTACCCATAACAATCAGGCCATGAATGAAGCAGTTAGGCGAGTGGCATTGCAATATTTGGATGGCCAACAGATCAGTGAGGGTTTACTTAATCATATCGAAGTAGCAATCCGTGCGTTCGATCCCTGCCTTTCTTGTGCCACTCATGCTATTGGAAAAATGCCGCTGGAGGTGGAATTAATTGATGCGAATGGATCACAAATTCAACGTCTTATCAAGGACTCAGACGGGCGGTATAGAATTTGACAGCGTCATTGCTAATCTTTGGTTACGGCAATCCTAGCCGTGGTGATGATGCGCTTGGACCATTACTTCTAGAGCGTTTACAGGAACTAGACTTGCCACATGTAGAAATACTTACAGATTTTCAGCTACAGGTTGAGCATGCCTTAGATCTACAAGGCCGAGAACGGGTGCTGTTCATTGATGCCAGTGTTTCTTGTTCAAAACCATATGCATTTTCTCGTTTGTATGCGCAAAAAGATACAAGTTATACTTCCCACGTCATGAGCCCAATGGCGCTTCTATATAGCTACGTACAACTCTACGGAGATCCTCCCCCCACTTACCTTCTACAGGTAAGAGGCGAGTGTTTCGCACTAGGTGAATCGCTAAGTGCATCAGCTACCATCAATCTAGAAGCAAGCTTTAATCTATTGCAAAAAATCTGTTCTAAAACCGACCTGTCAGTGTGGGAACAGTTTGTAATAGCGCAGTAATTTTACTGGGATTTACTAGATGGGCAATAGCAACTATATAATGCTAATGGCAACCTGTTCCCCACTAAATTAGTTAATCTACTCTAGTAAGTATTAAATTTGGATAGTTGTACCCTGGCCTATATTCATAATTGAACTTCGTTATTTTTTCGCACTGAGAGAGGTTGGTAAATTCTGGTATATGCCTTTTCCAGTTTTACATATTATGCGCTGCACAACGTATTTTATAATTTAAGGAAACGAAGTTATGATTCAGAGAGTTGCGTTGGTTACGGGAGCATCAAGTGGTATTGGAAAGGCCACGACTGAGCTTCTTGCTAGGAATAACTATTACGTGTTTGCCATGGGACGACGGATGGAAAGACTTGAAAAGATGCGGTCAGATCGGATTGAGCCGATCTATCTGGATGTTACCGACGCAGAAGCCATTCAGGCTTCAGTAGACCATATTATATCAACTAAGGGTCGGATTGACGTGCTAGTTAACAACGCAGGTTTTGGTCAGTTAGGTGCGATTGAGTGTGTATCCATGGAAGCCGCCCATAAGCAGTTCGAAGTCAATGTGTTTGGTTATGCCCGCTTCATGCAGGCAGTACTACCGTATATGCGAGAGCAGAGGTTAGGGAACATTATCAACATCTCGTCGATCCTAGGCAAAATAACAATTCCAGGTTTTGGCTGGTATGCTGCTTCCAAACATGCCATAGAGGCTTTGTCCGAAGCTCTTCGTGGTGAAGTACTCGAGTTTGGAATCAACGTCGTGGTTATTGCACCCGGACTGATCAAAACTGAATTTGCCACAAAGGAGTTTGAACTGCTCGATACTGTTGCACATCCACCCGTTTATCAGAAACTTATTACTAGTCTTCGCCAACTTCTGGCTAGCGAACCCAAAGCTCCTGGCCCAGAAATTATCGCAAAAGCAGTACTCCATGCAATCACAACATCAGTTCCTCCCGTACGTCATGCGCTACCTGCCGATTCCAAAATAGCAGTCATTGCTCGTTGGATGCTGGGTGATCGTATATTTGCCTGGGCAGTCCGATATAAAATGAGAATCTAAGGTACCCAGAATTTTTTGTTGTATATGATGATTAATTATCCTAACCCATCACTCTTATTGATTACTAGAAAAGGAGCGATCTGCCAAGCAGGTAGGTAAGTGGGCAATCAACCTATCTATGAATACACGGCCTACTAACATACTTGAGTGGAAGCAAAGAGTTCTAGTCAAAGCGTTGCTTAAACCAGCGTGCTATCCACACGATGTTGATAGTATAGAAATGATTGAGACTCACATCTCATTTGTGTTGTTGACTGGGCCTTACGCTTACAAGATCAAAAAGGCGGTCAACTTAGGCTTCCTAGATTTTACGACGCTAAAGCTACGGCATTTTTTCTGTGAGGAGGAATTACGTCTAAATCGTAGGTTAGCACCAGAGCTTTACCTAGATCTTGTTCCTATCGGAGGAACACAGCAAAAACCGAAGGTTGGCACTGAATTAAACATTTTAGATTTTGCAGTGAAGATGCGCCAGTTTTCACAGGAGGGACTGCTAAACCATGTTCTTTCCTGTGGTGAGTTGACTGCTAATCATATCGATGAGATTGCGGCCTTAGTTTCTGCATTCCATCAGCGTATTGAGTGCTCTCCGCCTGATCAGGGCTATGGTTTCGCATCCAACATCGAGTCGTCTATGCGTCAGAATTTTACACAGATTCATACTTTACTTGATGCGCCTGCTGAACATAAAGATCTATCGCTAATTGAAACATGGAGTTTCGAAGAACATAAGGCGTTGATACCAGTCTTTACGCAAAGGCATAAACGCAACTTTATCCGCGAGTGCCACGGTGATATTCATCTTGGCAATATTGCGCTGGTTGATGGAAAAATTTTGATTTTCGACTGTATTGAATTCAATTCAGACCTTCGCTGGATTGATATCATCAACGAGATTGCTTTCCTTGTTATGGATCTGGAGGCGCATAGCCGGCAGGATTTAGCTTGGCGATTCCTCAACGACTATTTGATGGAAACGGGAGATTATGCGGGTCTACGTCTCTTACGTTATTATGAAATCTACCGTGCCATGGTGCGTGCAAAAGTGGCGCGTATACGTGTCTTACAATCGAATCAAAGTGCGGAGGATAAAAAAACGGCACTCAATAACTACAAAACGCACATTGATTATGCAAGCAAAGCTATTGCACCAACCAGACCGGGGTTGATTATTGTTAATGGGCTTTCGGGTTCAGGCAAGACAACTATCACGCAACTGCTACTGGAGAAACTTGGTGCCATACGCATACGGTCCGATATTGAGCGCAAGCGCTTGCAGCACATTACGCCAAAGGCGAAGAGTGTGCTAAGTGTGAACGCTGGTGTCTATGCTGAGTCGGCTACGAAAGATACATATGAGGAACTGAGACGATTAGCCAATTTGATCCTTGAAGCCGGGTATCTAGCTATCGTTGATGCGGCCTTTCTTTTGCGTTGGCAACGTGAAAGTCTACGTCAACTTGCAGAAGAACGAAATGTTCCATTTGTCATTGTTAGTTGCATAGCTGAAGATGAAGAACTTCGTAGACGTATAATACAACGTGAACAAGTAGGTGAGGACTTCTCTGAGGCGAATCTTGAGGTACTTATGTTTCAACTTGAAACACGCGAACCGCTAGATACTGACGAGAGTGAATTTGTAGTTATTTTCAACTCCGAGCTAGAGTCGGCAAGTATGCTGTTACAGAAGGTGAGTGATATCTTGCAGTCAAAACGGAGAGATTGATACCAAAGATTAAAAACCTCCGAGCCCGCATGAAGATAAGTCACTTGTAGTAATGTAATGAACGAATCGTGGTTTATATTTCACCATTAATAAATTCTCCGAGTTAATTGCGTCTGATGCAGTAGAGTTGTTGCCAGTTCTTCAATGGATTTATTGGTTACGTCAAGAAAAGGTATATCCTCCTGACGCATTAGAACCTCTGCTTCGTGTGTTTCATATTGGCAGTTTTCTAGCGATGCATATGTACTGTTTAGTTTGCGCTCGCTACGTATCTGATGTAAACGTATAGGGTCAATGGTAAGACCAAATATTTTTTCTTTTGAGTTCTTGAGTTGTTCCGGAAGCAGCATGCTACTGAAATCCTCAGGAATAAAGGGATAGTTAGCGGCACGAATCCCATGTTGTAGAGCGAGGTATAGACAGGTAGGCGTCTTTCCACTCCGAGAGACACCCACTAAGATAATATCAGCTTGCTGGGTATCTTTTGCAGATATGCCGTCATCATGTGCAAGAGTAAAATTTACAGATTCGATACGTTGCTGATAATCAAATATGTTATTAGCTCGGTGAGAGCATCCAATAGTAAGTGACGAACGTGTACCGAACTCTCTTACTAGTGGTTTGATGAAGATATTGAAGCAATCCAAATGCAAGGCGTTGGCAGATTTTAGTATGGATTGAATTTCTAGATTCACCAAAGTGCTGAATACTAGTGGCCTGATACCATCGATAATAGCGCTCTGGTTAATTTGTGTTACAGCAGCTGATGCT
>SPBV01000048.1 GCA_004525885.1 Nitrosomonadales bacterium | reverse complement strand
CCCGTAGAATGGGAAGAAGCAGGTTTTCGCGAATACTTTAATGAAAATTCAGTTTGCCTAGTGGAATGGCCTGAAAAAGCCGAAAAACTATTGCCCATAGCGGATATACAGATTGTTTTTACTATTATCGAAACAGGACGCGACATTGAAATTCAGGCTGGTACGGAGGCAGGCAGACAGTGTTTGAACGATTGGCAAGCCAAAAGGTATCCCTAACCACGGCATCAGTCGGTTGCCGAAATATTTTGTTTTCGTCAAAATTCTATACCCTTTTATTGATAGTAGCAGCACAATTTTTTTTATTTGTGGATACTGTTTCTGCTGATACAGTAGTTAACTCTACTCGTATCTGGCCAGCTTCAGAGTACACCCGCCTCACGCTAGAATCGAATACATCTATAGATTATTCACTTATTTTGCTTAAAAATCCAGACCGAGTAGTCCTGGATTTAAAAGATGTCGCGCTAACCTCTGAAATAAAAAAACTACCAGAAAAAATAGGCGCCGATAACTTATATATTCGCGCGCTTCGTATTGGTAGATTTAAACCAGGAATATTGCGGCTTGTACTAGATTTAAAAACTGCAGTTGTACCTCAAGCATTCGTGCTTGAACCTGTAGGAGATTATGGCCAGCGTCTAGTGCTGGATATTTACCCCGCTTTTCCACCTGATCCGTTGATGGCATTACTGAACGAGAGCGCAATAAGATCAGCGCAGGCTAACGCTCATGAAAATATTAAGTCTGATAAAGAGGCAAAAACGGCTGCGGTTAACAACGAGAAACCTGGTTCAACTATACGACTTATCACAGTTGCAATTGATCCTGGACACGGGGGAGAAGATCCAGGCGCAATGAGCGAGGGGGGCACATATGAAAAGAATATTACTCTTGCCATTGCCCGAAAACTTAAAGATAAGATAGATGCAGAACCCAACATGCGAGCAGCGTTAACTCGGGATGGAGATTACTTTCTATCTCTACCAATGCGTCTAGATAAGGCACGAAAACTAAATGCAGATTTGTTTGTATCGATTCATGCGGATGCTTTTGTTAAGCCTCATGCGCGAGGTTCCTCTGTATTTACGCTATCCGAACATGGCGCAACTTCAGCTGCTGCAGGCTGGTTGGCAAAAAAAGAAAACGATGCTGATTTAATTGGGGGCGTTAATCTGGACACCAAGGACCCTTATCTTAACGAAACTCTTTTGGATTTGTCATTATCACAGACAAGAGAAGATAGCCATAATCTTGCCAGAGAGGTGTTATCAGAAATTAGTGAAATAAATCATTTACATAAGAATAATGTAGAGCAGGCGGGATTTGCCGTACTTAAGTCTCCTGACATTCCTTCGATTCTAGTGGAGACTGCGTTTATCAGTAACCCAGAGGAAGAGAAAAGGCTGCGGAATAAAACCTATCAGGACAAAATGGCTAAAGCAATGCTCTTTGGGATTAAACGCTATTTTGCTAAGAACCCACCCCTGTCACGTTCAAAAATGGTAAGGCTAGAGTAGTTTTTTTATATCTAGAGAATTTTATTTAGAGCCCTGCCGATAGATTTCTAGTGATAGCATTACATCTACGCCATAATCACCACATTGAAATATCGAAGGTGTCCCTGTGGCTAACGAAGATTTATCCAAATTAAAAATTGATAGAAGTGTCACTGTTGGTTTAGCTGGCCGCAAGAGACAACCTCGCCATATGATTACCCCTGTAGTTATTGTGATTTTGGCATTATTTCTGGTTGTGTATTTCAGAAGTATCACAGCTGTTGAGATAGAGTCTGCTACGGTTACTACTGCTTATCCTTCGCAATCGTTCACGCTACTTAATGCTACAGGATACGTGGTTGCACAACGAAAAGCAGCTGTAGCGACTAAGGCTACCGGGCGGGTTGAATGGTTAGGCGTAACTGAAGGTAGTAAAGTAAAAAAAGGGGAAGTGATTGCACAACTGGAAAATAAAGATGTCTCTGCCACCATGGAACAGGCCGCAGCTAACATTAAGGTGGCCGAAGCAAATCTTCAACAGGGGAAAGCGGAACTGATTGATGCGCAAGCGTCACTAAAACGAACAGCTAATTTGTTGGCTAAAAATTTTATTTCTCTATCCGGATATGATGTTGCCTTGGCTCGTTATAATAAGTCACAGGCTGCTGTCATAGGCTACCAAGCCGCAATTGGGGCGGCTGAAGCGGGGCATCGTGCAGCACAAATTTCAGTAGAGCAAACACGGATACGCGCGCCATTCGACGGAGTGGTTCTGACAAAAAGTGCCAATATTGGTGACGTAGTAACACCCTTCTCTTCCGCACTTGATGCAAAAGGTGCTGTGGTAACCATGGCAGACATGGATACACTGGAAATCGAAGCTGATGTATCCGAATCAAACTTACACAAAGTGAAGCTTGAACAGCCATGTGAGATTCAGTTGGATGCGTTGCCCGCAGTACGTTTACGCGGTATTGTACAACGCATAGTTCCAACGGTAGATCGCGCAAAAGCCACTATACTAGTAAAGGTAGGATTTATTGACCGTGATCCTAATGTGTTGCCAGAAATGAGCGCAAAAATAGCTTTCCTTGAAAAAGAAATGCCGGCAGATCAACGTACTGCCCGTACAGTAATACAACCAGACGGTATAGGTCAGCGGAATGGTAGAAATGTGGTATTTCTTATAAATGACGAAAAAGTAGTTGAAACACCTATTGAAACTGGTGAAGAAATTGGGGGCATGATCGAAGTTCTAAAAGGCCCTAAGCCAGGGGACAAAATAGTATTAAGTCCAGGTGAGGACCTTGATAATGGCGACATGGTTAAAACAGTAGTGAAATAAAAGGAAATTTATTAACAATATGGAAAATTTTTCTGCTCCTATCGTCCATATTAAAAACCTCACAAAATCTTATCGCCGTGGTGGGCAGATTGTGTCCGTACTAACCGACATTACTTTTGATATTCCTTCGGGCGAATTCATTGCTTTAATGGGGCCCTCAGGCTCCGGCAAAAGTACCCTACTTAACTTGATTGCAGGTATTGACAAGCCAGATAGCGGGACATTGAAAGTAGGGGGTATAGATATTGCTATCTTATCTGAGGGGGATCTGGCCGATTGGAGGGCGGCCAATGTTGGTTTTATTTTTCAGTTCTACAATTTGATGCCGGTACTCACTGCGTTTGAGAATGTAGAATTACCATTGTTACTAACGCAACTTTCATACAAAGAGAGACGGGAGCGCGTGGAATTAGCGCTGATAATGGTTGGACTATCTGATCGCATGGAACATTATCCATCTGAGTTATCGGGTGGGCAGCAGCAACGTGTGGCGATTGCCCGTGCCTTTATTACTGATCCTGTGATATTGGTTGCAGATGAACCTACAGGCGACCTTGATCGCACATCAGCGGGTGAGATTCTTGCCATACTTGATCGCCTCAATAGTGAAATGGAAAAAACTATCATCATGGTTACACATGATCCTCATGCAGCTAAAACTGCACATTTAATTCGGTATTTGGAAAAAGGACAATTGGATGTGGCAGATTAACTTATTAAATTATATTTCCCTGTTTTCTCTAGTTTCTTAGCGGCATATCTTTTCGTTGCATGTTTACTGCAAAAAATGCATTTTTTAAAACTTATTCTGCGTAATACTTTGCGTCACAAGTTGCGTACTGGTTTGACTGTTCTGGGCATTATAGTTGCAATAGTAGCCTTCGGATTATTGCGAACAGTAGTAGACGCTTGGTATTCTGGCGCTGAAGGCTCATCGGAAACACGGTTAGTAACGCGTAATGCAATCTCACTAGTGTTTCATTTACCTATAAAGTATCAGGAGAGGATAAGAAAAATTCAAGGGGTTATGGAAATTACCCATGCTAGTTGGTTCGGAGGAGTTTATATTTCTGAAAAAAACTTTTTTCCTCAGTTTGCAATTGATGCAAAAACATATTTTGATGTTTATTCTGAATATATTATCCCGCCAGGCGATCTAACTGCTTTTATAATTGACCGCAAGGGTTGCGTAGTCGGGCGTAAGTTGGCAGATGTATACGGCTTTAAAATAGGTGATACGGTGCCTTTACGAGGCACGATTTATCCTGGCACATGGAAATTTACTGTACGTGCAATCTATGATGGTGCAGAAGCAAAAACGGATACCTCGCAGTTCTTCTTTCACTGGGATTATCTAAATGAAACGAGAAAGAGAGTCACGGCTCGTACAGAGCGAACAACCGATTGGGTGGGCGTATACGCTATCAACATCTCCGAACCCAGCAGAGCGGCTGAAATATCAAGCGAAGTAGACGCAATGTTTGGAAATTCACTTGCAGAAACTCGTACTGAAACAGAAAAAACCTTTCAGTTGGGATTCGTTTCCATGACAGAGGCCATAGTAGTAGCAATTCGTATTGTTTCATATGTGGTTTTACTAATCATACTTGCTGTAATGGCCAATACCATGGCAATGACTGCACGAGAGCGAACAAGTGAATATGCTACTTTGAAAGCACTGGGCTTTAATCATCGCTTTATCGCTGGATTGATTTATGGCGAATCTATGATAATTGCACTTGTAGGCGCGCTAATTGGTATTTTATTAACTTTTCCTGTTGCCAATATGTTTAGCGAGAAAGTTGGCACACTCTTTCCAGTATTCGGCGTATCGGCTGAAACAATTTACATGCAAGCTATTGCTGCACTCGCAGTAGGTATTGCAGCAGCAGTGCTTCCAGCATTTCGTTCAGCGCAGATATCGATCGCAGATGGATTAAGAGGCATAAGATAGAAATGCTTTCAGAGTAAGATATGACTATTCCATTCTCATACATAATTCGTAATTTAGTAACGCGTAAGGTCACTACACTACTTACTGCAGGTGGCATGGCATTAGTAGTGTTCGTATTTGCCACAGTATTAATGCTTGAAGAGGGGCTCAGAAAAACTTTAGTTGAAACAGGCTCGCCTGACAATGTTGTAGTTACACGTCGCTCAGCTGGCACTGAGATACAGAGCGTTATAAGTCGTGATCAGGCTGCAATCGTGGAAAACCAGCCAGAGGTAGCATATGGCGCTAGCAATATGCGTTTGACTTCGAAGGAGACTATTGTATTAATTTCCTTAACTCGGAGAGATTCCGATAAATCTTCTAATGTATTGATTCGTGGTGTAGGGCAAACAGGGATTTTACTGCGCCCACAGGTAAAGATTATTAATGGACGCATGTTTCGTCCCGGTTTGTCAGAAATAATTGCTGGCAAGAGTATTGCAGACCGCTACAAGGGTGCTGGGATTGGTGAAAAATTACGCTTTGGTAAGCGTGAATGGACAGTAGTTGGTATTTTTGATGCGGGTAAAACAGGTTTTGATTCAGAAATATGGGGAGATGTGGATCAATTGATGCAAGCATTCCGTAGATCAGTTTATTCTTCAGTGATACTTAAGATGAGTGATCCCGCAGCATTTCAGAAGCTTAAGGTGCGCATTGAAGGTGATCCACGACTTACTCTTGAGGCCAAGAAGGAAAGTGTTTTTTATGCTGAACAGTCACAATTACTGTCGAACTTTATCCGTTATTTAGGGGTAGCATTATCAAGTTTTTTCTCTGTTGGTGCCATTATAGGTGCGATGATTACCATGTACGCTTCAGTTGCTAATCGTATAATGGAAATTGGCACGTTGCGCGCACTGGGGTTTCGTAGAAAAAATAATTTATCCGCTTTTTTGACGGAATCATTAATCCTTGGAGCAGCGGGTGGGATAGTTGGCTTAGTGCTAGCATCGTTTATGCAGTTTTTCACCATTTCTACAATGAATTGGCAATCATTCTCTGAGCTTGCTTTTGGTTTCACCCTAAATTTATCAATTATAATAAAGTCATTTGTGTTTGCATTAATTATGGGGCTGATTGGTGGTTTTCTTCCTGCGGTGCAGGCTGCTCATCTTAGTATTGTTGATTCTTTAAGGGCAGCGTAATTTTATAATTAAGTTTGTGTCTACGTTTAAATTTAATCCCATAAATTCACTGTATAGTTAAAATCACCGGTGTATGTCTTCTATAGTATCCATGTAGAAATGGGGCTGACCTTGGCGACATTCATCAAAATAACGTTCTAAAGGCATACGTATGACTCGAAAAGCTATCTCATCCCAGGGAATCTCTTCTTCTTTGAAAAGTTTTACATCCAAACTTTCAATTCCTGGTTCGAAATTTAAGTCTAGTAGTTGTGCCCGAAATAAAAAGTAAACTTGATTTATATCAGGTAGATTATAAATAGCATAGAGATCGCCTATTTTCACCTGGGCATTAGCCTCTTCCATGGTCTCACGAACAGCAGCTTGAACTAAGGTCTCGGCATTTTCCATAAATCCCGCAGGCAAAGTCCAGAATCCACGACGTGGCGTAATAGCTCTGCGGCATAGCAGTATTTTATTTTCCCATTCCGGTATGCAACCCACTACCATTTTGGGATTCTGATAATGAATGATGTTACATGCCGAACAGATATAACGTGGTAATGTGTCGCCTTCTGGGATACGAAGATCAACTAGGGTTCCGCAGTTATTACAATATTTCATTGAGATATCTCAGTGGGAAGTCTCGCGTATGTGATTGACAGTATATTTTAATACTACCATGTAGAAAAATATTTACTGATAACCGACGATAATGTAGTAATTATTAACTATTTCTTATAATGCAAAATTTGTTTCGTCCACATTGTATCCGCGCAAGAAGGTTACTTCTGATATGATCCAACATGGATAGATAATAAATTAAATCAATCACTTCACCATGAAACTCGCCGTTGCCCAAATCAATTCTACAGTAGGCGACCTTGCTGGCAATGCCAAAAAAATTCTTGATTTCACTAACCAGGCAAAAAACAAGGGCGCTTCATTGGTGGTTACACCAGAGTTGGCCTTATCTGGCTATCCGCCAGAAGACTTATTGCTGCGAAAGGGATTCCGTCTTGCTTGCATAAATACGCTTGAGGATCTAGTCAAAGAGGTAAGCGGCATTACTTTGTTGTTGGGGCATCCTCACTTCGTCAACGGCAAAATTTACAATGCTGCTTCATTAATTTGTGACAAAAAAATTGTTGTTACTTACCTTAAGAACAATATTCTCAATGACACTGTATTTAAGGAGTGTCGTTATTTTGAGTCTGGTTCAGAAAGCTGTGTCTTTTGTGTTGAAGGAATAAAATTTGGGATAAATATTTCCACAGATGTACAGAATGAAATTAATGTAACTTCTGCCCAAGAAAAAGGTGCCGAGGTATTAATAGTATTATGTGCTGCGCCATATTATATAAACAAGAAAGACTTGTATTACAAGTTGATGTGCCGGCTCGCTTATAAAACAGGCATAACGATTATCTGCACAAATCTAGTAGGCGGACAGGATGAGTTGGTTTTCGATGGAGCTTCTTTCGTAATAAATAATAAAGGAGAACTTACTCATCAGTTTGATGAGTTTACAGAGGCACTAGGCTTGATTGAATTAAAAAATGGCTTACTTGTGGGGGGAGTAATTCCCAGTCCAGAGATTCTGCAAGCAAGTATTTATAGAGCGCTGTGCCTTGGGGTGAAAGATTATATTGGTAAAAATAATTTTACTGACGTATTGCTTGGACTATCTGGCGGAATTGATTCAGCCCTTACGCTGGCAATTGCAGTTGATGCTCTGGGTCCTGATAGAGTATGGGCGGTAATGATGCCGTCGGAATACACGGCTGATATAAGTTTGCAAGATTCACGAGCAATGTCTGAGGTTCTCGGTGTACGTTACAGTGAATTTTCGATCAAACCAATGTTTGACCAATTTGTAAGTACACTAATGAACGAATTCCAGAGTCTACAAAAAAATGATGAGGTAGGAGCCACAGAGGAAAACCTACAAGCACGTATTCGTGGAACACTCTTAATGGCATTATCAAACAAATACGGCGCCATTGTACTTACCACTAGTAATAAGTCTGAAATGGCAACTGGGTATTGTACGCTTTATGGTGATATGGCGGGCGGTTTTGCGATACTAAAGGATATCAGTAAAACCATGGTTTATCAGCTTTGTAAGTATCGCAATAGTTTAAGTATGGTAATTCCAGAGCGCGTTATTCAGCGTGCGCCCTCTGCCGAGTTGCGTCCAAATCAGATGGATCAGGACAACCTCCCACCCTATGATGTTATTGATGGCATCATTGAGGCTTACATGGGGCAAGATAAGTCATTGCATGAAATTATTGATATGGGCTATATCAAGACTGACGTGCAGCATATCGTTGAGCTAATTTGCGCAAGCGAACACAAGCGCCGCCAATCCCCCATGGGTATCTGTGTTACTCAGCGTAGTTTTAGCAGGGACTGGCACTATCCGATTACATCGAAATATAAAGAGTGGGTCTAACAGTTTGCAAATACAACGTGGCTTGAAAATAAGTTCATTAAGTCCTTGTATAATTAGACTGATATATGGTTTGAGTTACCAACTCAGTGTTATTAATTTATCCAATCGAAGGAATATATTATGAGGAAAATAGAGGCCATCATCAAGCCTTTCAAACTTGACGAGGTTCGTGAAGCTCTTAACGAGATTGGGGTGAGCGGGTTGACTATCACAGAAGTTAAAGGATTCGGTAGACAGAAAGGCCATACGGAGCTTTATCGTGGCGCTGAATACGTTGTGGATTTTCTACCGAAGATAAAAATAGAAATAGTAGTAACTGAAAAGCTTGTAGATAGTACTATTGAAACTATCGTAAAGGCTGCCCGTACTGGCAAGATTGGTGACGGCAAGATTTTTGTCACTCGTGTAGAGCAAGTAGTAAGGGTGCGTACTGGGGAGTTAAATGAGGCAGCAATTTAATCTAGACACTAATAGTAAACATGATGCCATGTATATCAAAACTAAAGCCCGGGTATGAGTACTTTAACTATTCATTTTTAAAATTATTTAATATCACCTTGTTACCTTTCAAAATTCTTATAGAAAGTATCCGGGGTTATTTGTCGTTGTATTTTCACAGTTATCATCTTGAAACTTGTCACGGTACTATGGAACTTTGTATGGGAAGAGTTATCGAATGAGAATGGGAGCGCGTTTTATAATAACTATTCTGCTGTTATCGCTAGCTAAAATTGTTTTTGCTAATGAGTTGCCCGATTTGGGTGATGCATCTCAGGCTACTATTTCACCGCACGAAGAAAGGCAGATCGGTTTGCAGATAATGTCTGAGATTCGAGCTGATAGCTCGTATCTTGATGATGCTGAAATAGCCGGATATCTCACCGATCTAGGTTATAGACTAATTTCTCGATCGAATGAGGCCCAGCCAGACCAGGCGTTCGAGTTCTTTGCCGTTCGGGATCCGTCGATCAACGCATTTGCGTTACCAGGAGGTTTCATGGGGTTTAATAGTGGACTCATTCTTCAGGCACAGAGTGAGTCGGAACTGGCAGGAGTGATGGCGCATGAAATTTCACACGTAACGCAAAAGCATCTTGCCCGCATGATTTCAGATCAGAAATACAGTTTATTGACTTCCTTGGCATCCATAGCACTTGCGGTTCTAGCCTCACGTGCAAGTTCACAAGCAGGTACGGCTATTATGGCTACTACTCAAGCTGCTGCAATGCAGTCACAATTGAATTTTACTCGCGAGAATGAAAGAGAGGCTGACCGCATTGGATTAGCCGTACTAGTAAGAGCTGGATTTAATCCTAATGGTATGGCAATTTTTTTTGGGCGCCTACAAAAAGCCGGGAGATTCCATGAGAATGGCGCGCCTTCTTATCTGCGTACTCACCCACTTACTTATGAACGTATAGCTGACATGGAGAATCGGACTCAGAACTTGTCTTACAAGCAGATTCCAGACAGTATTGAGTTTCAATTAGTTCGTGCCAAGCTACGTGCGTATGAGGGGAAATCCAGAGAGGCAGTAAAGTATTTTGAATCGAATTTGCAAAAAAGGCGTTACAGTAACGAGACTGTAGAACGTTATGGATTAATTACTGCTTTATTACGAGAAGGAAATAATGAACGCGCGAATAAGGAATTGATAATGCTTTATGAGTCCCCCCATTTTGACGCTATGAGTAAATCGAAAAATAATCATCACCTTGGGGAGGTTATCCGAGTTGAACGGAAAGTATTGTACTCTAGTGCAATGATTGAAACGCTTGCAGCTCGTGTCAAACTTTCTGTCGGGCAATATACCGAAGCTCTTCGCATTTATAAAGCTGCGTTACGCGTTTATCCGCAACACCGAGCGCTGATCTACGATTACGCCGTCGCGTTATTATATAATGGCAACCAAAATGAGGCGCTTAAATTTTTAAGCCAACAGTTGGTATTTGCTCCAAACGATACAAGCCTTTACATATTACAAGCACAAGCTTATGAAGCATCTGGAAATAATATGTTACAACATCGTGCACAGGCAGAAGCTTATTTCCGTCAGGGGGATCTCCCTAGAGCTATTGACCAATTAGAAACCGCATTAAAAAATAAAGGTGGGAATTTTTACGAGATTTCTGGCATTGAGGCGCGTCTTAAAGAGCTTCGGCATCGGTTGTCGCTCGTTGAAGATTAAGCCTGATAT
>SPBV01000086.1 GCA_004525885.1 Nitrosomonadales bacterium | reverse complement strand
TTTGTACAGACTAGGTCAAGGTGTAACTCAAGACCATCAGGAAGCTGCAAGGCTATACCGCCTTGCAGCGATGCAAGGGAAGGCAATTGCACAAAACAACCTTGGCTTGCTATATGAGGATGGGCAAGGCGTGATCCAGGACTATCAGGAGGCTGCAAAGTGGTATCGACAGGCTGCAGAGCAGGCGTATGCATTTGCGCAAAATAACCTTGGTCTGCTATATAGGCGTGGTAAAGGTGTGGAGCAAGATTACCAGGAAGCGGCAAAATTATATCGACTAGCTGCAGAGCAGGGGAATGCCAATGGTCAATATAATCTTGGTTTGTTGTTCAGGCATGGGCAAGGTGTAAATCGAGACTATTCGGAAGCTGCTAAGTGGTATCAGTTAGCAGCGGAACAGGGGTATGCGCTTGCACAAAACAATCTTGGCTTGCTAAGTGCTAGTGGTCAAGGTGTAACTCAGGACTACCAAGAGGCCGCAAAGTGGTATCGATTAGCAGTAGAACAGGGGAATGCTCTTGCACAATATAACCTTGGCTTAATGTATTTTGATGGCAAAGGTGTAACCCAAAATCATGAAGAAGCGGCGAGATTGTATCGACTTGCAGCAGAGCAAGGGTTAGCATCAGCGCAATATGCCCTTGGTTGGATGTATGCAAATGGTCAAGGGGTAGAACAAGACCATGTTCGAGCACATATGCGGTTCAATCTAGCGGCAAACAAAGGGGATAGTAATGCAGAAAAATGGAGAGTTTCAATTTCCAAAAAGATGACACCTACACAAATTACACGAGCACAAAAGATGACCAAGGAGTGTGAGGAGCGTGATTATAAAAACTGCGATTAAAGAATATTGAAACAACACCATTGAATTCATTAATAAAGTATAGAAAAATAGTACGATATCATGCATATGATATGGTGATATATTACCTTCACGAATATTTGATGCTAATGAAGTTTTGTTTATTTTTGGAGCCTTAGATGGCTACAGCGTCACATGCAGTTAGTTGAATGACTGAAATTACTGCCCATAATAAATCGCTTCTAGATTTCCCCGCTCCTGTACTAGCTGCGCTAGCTGCAGCTGCTTTATTTGGAGCCAGCACACCCCTTGCGAAACAGTTTGTAAATAGTATGCCAGCTATGTTGTTGGTAGGTATCCTTTATTTGGGTAGTGGCGTGGGATTGTTTGTGCTTCGCGTTTTTCGGGATCGTGGTTGGCGTAATCCAGGTCTTACAACTAAAGAGTGGCCATGGTTGTTGGGTACAATTGCTTTTGGTGGAATAGCAGGTCCTGTCTTATTGATGTTGGGATTGATGCATACCCCAGCAGCATCAGCTTCTTTATTACTTAATCTTGAAGGCGTATTTACTGCCGTCCTTGCATGGGTTGTGTTCAAAGAAAATGCTGACCAGAAAACAGTAACAGGGATGCTGTGCATTGTGACAGGTGGGTTACTGTTGTCATGGACAGAGCAGGACGGCAATTTTGGAGCTGACAGCATGCTTGGTTCGCTATATATATTAGCTGCTTGTTTGTGTTGGGCTATCGACAATAATCTGATGCGTAAGGTTTCTGTATCAGATACTCTTTTTACCGCAGGTTTCAGGGGAGTGGTCTCGGCAGCGATCAATATCGGGTGGGCACTATTACTGGGATATACAATACCGATTTGGCCAGTTACTGGAAAAGTTATGTTTATCGGATTTCTGGGGTATGGGTTGAGTTTGGTTCTATTTTTATTAGCGTTACGTGGTCTTGGAGCAGCACGTACAGGGGCATATTTTGGGATAGCTCCACTCTTTGGAGTTGCCCTTGCAGTTTTGCTTTTTCAAGAAAATACGTCGGTCTGGTTTTGGGGCGCAGGATTGCTGATGGGCATTGGTTTATATTTACACTTAACTGAACAACACGAGCATATTCATCAGCATACTACATTGTGTCATGCACACCGCCATGTACATGATGAGCATCATCAGCACAGGCATGAACTGTGGGATAGCAAACAGCCGCATGATCATGTTCATGAGCATACGATGTTAGAGCATAGTCATAGACATGTACCAGATATACATCATAGGCATACCCATGTTGAGAAACCAAGTTCAGAACATGACGAGAAGAAGGGAGTATCATTTGAATAGTAAAAATCGTACGGTATAAGTTTTACTTAGAGATTACCACGGGTTGCTTTAGCAACTTTGGTATTGTTGGTCTTGAACTGGTATCTAGCTATTTTCTTTATACCGATACTCGGCTGACATCGCGTGTGCCTGCAAACCCTCTCCGTTAGCAAGTATAGAAGCAATTGCACCGAGTTTAGCTGCGCCTTGTTTCGATGCTTGGATGAGGTTGCTCCGTTTTTGGAAATCGTACACGCCCAATGATGATGAAAAACGTGCAGTTCTAGAGGTGGGTAGCACATGATTAGGGCCAGCACAGTAATCACCAAGAGCTTCCGATGTATATCGTCCAAGAAAAATTGAACCAGCATGCCTGATTTTATCCACCCATTTCTCTGGCTCTTCAACAGATAACTCTAGATGCTCTGGTGCAATATGATTGGCAATATCACAGGCCTCATTAAGGCTGCGTACCTGAATTAAAGCACCACGGTTCTCAAGCGAGGAACATATTATGGTTTTGCGAGACATTCTATCTATGTGTCGAGTTATACTTTCTTCGACTGATTTGATGAACTCAGCATCAGGTGATAGTAGAATTGCCTGCGCTAGCTCATCGTGCTCAGCTTGCGAGAATAAATCCATTGCAATCCAGTCAGGATTTGTCTTGCCATCGCAAATCACTAAAATTTCTGACGGTCCAGCTACCATATCTATACCTACCACACCAAATACCTGACGCTTAGCAGCAGCTACATAAGCATTGCCAGGGCCGACTAATTTATCTACTTTTGGAATGGTGTTGGTACCATATGCAAGCGCTCCAATAGCTTGAGCACCACCAATAGTGAAAACACGATCTACCTTGCAGATCATCGCTGCAGCAAGTACCAAGTCACTTTTTTTGTTCTTTGGTGTTGGCACAACCATGATAAGTTCATTAACTCCCGCTACCTTTGCGGGTATCGCGTTCATTAACACAGTAGATGGGTAAGATGCTTTACCGCCAGGGACGTATAGCCCTACACGATCTATAGGGGTTATCTTCTGGCCAAGTAGCGTGCCATCGGGTTCAGTATAACTCCAGGATTGCTCTAACTGTTCTTTATGGAAGGTGCGCACTCGCTCTGAGGCTTGTTCTAAGGCTTCTCGTTGTATGGTGGGCAGGTTTTGTAAGGCTTGTAGCAGGTCTTTTTTGGGTAACTCAAGTTCTGAAATTGAGGCCGCATCAAGATGGTCAAAGTGGCGTGTATATTCTAGTAGAGCCACATCACCACGTTTTTTTACGTTTGCCAAAATTTCGGAAACTATGGAATCTACCGCTGTATCATGTGCGCTTTCAAAGGATATTATTTCTTCTAACGCTGCAGTGAATCCTGAATCGGTGGAAGATAATCGCTTAATTTGGTTCATAAGAGCATATTCCCATCATTATGAATCCACTTTTGACGTGGCATACCATTTTTTTTGGCAGCTTCTGAAAATGCCGCTAGCATCGGTTGTATTACTTCTCTTTTTACTTTTAATGCCGCTTGGTTAACAATCAGTCTCGCTGAAACTGGCATAATTTCTTCAACCGCTTTCAGATGATTAGCTTTTAGTGTGTGGCCACTGGAAACTAAATCTACAATTGCATCTGCCAGCCCTACTAGCGGAGCAAGTTCCATAGACCCATAGAGCTTAATGAGGTCAACATGCATACTCTTTTCAGCAAAATGTTCCTGTGCCGTATGCAAATACTTAGTTGCAACCCGTAAGCGTGCTCCCTGGCGCACGGCCGCTTCATAATCAAAGTCATCCCGCACCGCAACCATCATGCGACAGCGGGCAATATTCAAATCTAACGGCTGATAAAGTCCTGTGCCATCATGTTCAAGTAACACATCTTTTCCGGCTATACCTATGTCTGCTGCGCCATACTGCACATAAGTTGGCACATCGGAAGCGCGTACGATAATAAGCGACACGTCAGGGCGGTTTGTTGCAAGTATTAGTTTGCGAGACTTTTCAGGGTCATCAAGCGCAATAACGCCAGCTGCTTTTAAAAGTGGTGCTGTCTCATCAAAAATACGACCCTTTGAAAGGGCAATAGTAATACCAGTCATAATAATGCCCATTAAAAATCATATTCTACCGCAGAGAGTTAATACTTTCTGCGATTAAATATCCTTAATCTATACGATTGATTCTAGCTCCTAAACAAGATAATTTTTCTTCGATTCGCTCATAGCCGCGATCAAGATGGTAAATACGGTCAATAATAGTTTCACCTTGTGCAATTAGGCCAGCTAAAACCAAGCTGGCAGAGGCACGCAGATCAGTGGCCATTACGCTTGCACCATCGAGATTAGCTACGCCACGTACTACAGCAGTATTGCCCTCTATTTCAATACAAGCACCCATGCGTTTCAATTCCTGTGCGTGCATAAAACGATTTTCAAATATAGTTTCAGTGATTATTGCGGTACCTTCTGCTACGCTATTTAATACCATAAATTGTGCTTGCATGTCTGTGGGAAAAGCAGGGTAGGGTGAAGTACGTAGGCTCACAGATTTCAATTTTTTATTCATTTTTAAATTGATCCAGTCATTTCCTGATTCAATCTCTGCTCCAGACTCAGCCAGTTTATCAAGTACTGCATCGAGTATATTTGCACGTGTTTTTTTAAGGTGAATCTCACCGCCACTAGCGGCGGCTGCTACTAGGAAGGTACCTGTTTCAATACGATCAGGCATAACTTGATAGGTTGTGCTATGCAACGATTTAACTCCTTCGATAGTGATGACATCGCTGCCTGCGCCGTAAATTTTTGCTCCCATTGACATAAGACAGTTAGCAAGATCTGTAACCTCTGGTTCACGCGCTGCGTTTTCTAATACTGTTATTCCATCGGCTAGGGTTGCTGCCATCATTAGATTTTCAGTGCCAGTAACAGTCACAATATCCATTACGATATGTGCGCCAGTAAGATGATTTGCTTTCGCATGGATGTAGCCATGTTCAATATCAATCTCTGCACCCATCGCTCGCAGTCCTTTAATGTGCTGGTCGACCGGACGCAGGCCGATTGCACAGCCACCAGGTAGGGAGACTTTCGCTTCGCCTGCACGTGCCAGCATTGGGCCTAACACTAATATAGCGGCACGCATGGTTTTCACCATTTCATAAGGTGCAACTAGACTGGAAATGTGCGCAGCTGTTAATGAGACCTCGGATTCTTTATCTATTGAAACGTTTGCTCCCATCTGTTCAAGCAGGAGTAACATCGTGGTTATATCATTGAGATGCGGTACATTTTCAATCCTTAGGGTTTCGCACGTGAGAAGGGAAGCACAGAGAATAGGTAACGCAGCATTTTTTGCTCCGGAAATTTGTACCTCTCCTGAAATAGGGGAGCCCCCATAGATAATTAGTTTTTGCATGTATCAGAAATATTATATTTGAATATTTATACTAACTTTTTTAGGTATATAGGTGGTGATAAGTAATATCGTCATAATTTTACCGGTTGAAATGTATCATGATTCCCTTCATCATATCGCAATGGGAAATAATATAAATCCATATTTTCTGGATTCTGCATTGTGCATATGGTACAGCGGCACGCAGGTATTCGTACACCTTAGGAGAAGAAATGAAAAAACAGACTATTCAAACCGCAGATGCACCTCAAGCTATAGGCACTTATTCTCAGGCAATCCGTGTCGGCACGGGAGATACGGTTTATATATCTGGTCAGATTGGGTTAGACCCAAGTACCATGCAGATGGTCAGCGGAATCGAGGCTCAAATCCAGCAGGTATTCTTGAATCTAAAGGCGGTAACAACGGCTAGCGGTGGTATTTTAGGAGACATCGTCAAGTTAAATATTTACCTGACCGACCTTGATGATT
Source organism: Nitrosomonadales bacterium (assembly GCA_004525885.1). GTDB lineage: Bacteria > Pseudomonadota > Gammaproteobacteria > Burkholderiales > Nitrosomonadaceae > BJGV01. Next base: position 1,492 of record SPBV01000086.1, on the reverse strand, counting down.
TTGCCATGGTGAATAAAATTATGGCAAGTTATTTTGATCAGCCATATCCTGCGCGGGCAGCTGTAGGGGTGGCGGCACTTCCGCGCGGAGCATTGGTAGAGATGGATGCGGTAATGGTGCTATAAGTGTGAGGGGGGACACCAAAAACAATTCTGTTTTACCTACTACTAGCTGTTTCACAAGTAAGGCTGTAAAGGAAAAATTCGCCAAGCTTGGGGTAATCAATGAAATTGGCCTAATATTGCATTTACCACTTCGCTATGAAGATGAGACACATATTTGTCCTATTAGCGATGTGTCTGAAGGAAAGACTGTACAAGTTGAAGGCATTATCATTGCTAGTGAAGTTATGTACCGTCCGAGACGCCAACTAGTTTGCCAAGTAAAAGATAGTAGCGGAATACTCTTCATACGTTTTATCTATTTCTATAGCAGCCAGATAAAAACATATTCAGTAGGAGCCAGGGTACGTTTGTTAGGCGAGCCTCGTCCAGGCTTCTTTGGTACTGAAATGGTGCATCCAAAGTGTTATATTGTACGTGAAGGTGTGCCATTGCCCGATGTTTTAACGCCAGTTTATCCAACCACGGCAGGACTCTCTCAAGTAGTAATTCGTAAACTAGTTAAGCAAGTGCTAATTGAAAAAGACGGGGTTAGTGATTTGTCAGAAACCCTGCCTAATAAAATTTTAGAACATTGTCGGTTGCCTGGTTTTAGGGATAGCGTTATGTTTTTGCATCAACCGCCGTCAAATGTATCAGCCCAATTGTTACAGGAGCGTACTCATCCTGCTTGGCGTAGGATTAAATTTGATGAGTTACTAGCGCAACAACTATCTATGCGTTTGCATTATCAGCAACGTCGCAATCAAATTGCTCCCGCCTTACCAGGGAAAAAGGAGTTAACAAAGGCATTGCTCGAGTCCCTTCCTTTCAATCTTACTAGCGCACAAAAAAAAACGTTCTCAGAAATTAGCCAAGACCTTTCCAAAGTATATCCAATGCAGCGCCTGTTGCAGGGAGATGTGGGTAGCGGTAAGACAGTGGTTGCAGCATTGGCAGCATTACAGGTCATCGAAAATGGTTATCAGGTGGCGATTATGGCTCCCACTGAAATATTAGCTGAACAACATTACCAAAAGCTTTCCAATTGGTTCGCCTCTTTATTTGATTCTTTAGGAATAACGATTGCCTGGTTGTCAGGTAGTCAAAAAACAAAGCAGCGACAAGCTGCACTTTCTGCTATTGCTACAGGCAAGGCCATGCTTACAATTGGAACTCACGCGTTGTTTCAGGAGCAGGTAAAGTTTGATAAATTGGGGCTTGCAGTTATTGATGAACAGCACCGTTTTGGTGTGCACCAGCGACTAGCACTACGTATGAAATGTACTAAAGAAGGTATGGTTCCGCATCAATTGATGATGAGCGCAACACCAATCCCGCGCACACTTTCGATGAGTTATTATGCCGATCTTGATGTATCAGTGATAGAT
>SPBV01000199.1 GCA_004525885.1 Nitrosomonadales bacterium | reverse complement strand
TCACTTAACGCTGTAACTCTATCTCCAGTTTACATAAATACTAATAGATCCAACCATACCAACATTTCTAGTACCGCGAGTATCGCTCGAATTACTGAATAAATCAACCAGCAGGCGACTCCCTTGACGGAATTTTATATATTTTATTTTTTAACTACTGAGTTTAAAAAAAACTTGGTGTTGCGGTCAGTTCAAAGGTCAAGGGAAAGTTAGATTCACTTTCCTTTTTTATATACACCCTAGTGATATGGCATTAAATCTGCTATAACTCTGAAAAATAGCGTGACTTGATGCGGGTAAAAAATTTTATCAAATTATCTTTTGATAAACTATGATCCTTTAATGGTAATTCGATTGGACATCCAAAAGTGTCAATTAAAATTCCAAAAGCACTGGCATCTAGAGTAGTTGGCTGTTCACCTAGGAAATAATTCTTGTCACCTAAAAAGCTGATAGTGCATCAATATCTAGCATACCTTGAAGATCTCTTCAGTTTTACGTCGTTCTATACCATGTCCATAAATCTGTTTATTGATTTTATTGCGAAAATAAGTGGCTGCTATGTCGCGAATAACAGGTGGCATTACCCCAAAAATAGCTTTTTTATTAACTTTCCAGTTTGCATCTGTATATTGCCTTCGCGAATACATTGTAGCCCAGTATAGATTCTCTTCAAGCAAACGTTGCATTGCTAAGGACAGCGCTAGCTCCGTATCATTTAGAGCCTCGATCCAGATCGATATTATTTTCTTTCAGATACTGAATAATGAATTGCGAATCCCTAACTTAGCTTCACCATCTTCTATGTAGTGCAGCTTCCCTTTTGGTGCAGTAAACGGAAGTACTGGCTTAAATTCATACTCGATGCCAGCCATACGCAAATATGTTTCTATCTTACAACAGAAATGACTAAGGTTAGGGATGTCCCATGTGCGTTCGAGTTGGTAGAGCTTCAATATTACAAAAGTCCCTATTAGTAGCGGGAATAACTAAAGCTTAAAATCGTAAAGTAGTAAAACTACGCTGCCATGGGGGTATCCCTGTTGTGTAGATTGAAGGTATCATATCAGGGTCAATCAAGATTAATAAATGGCGCGCCCAACACGATTCGAACGTGTGACCCCCGCCTTCGGAGGGCGGTACTCTATCCAGCTGAGCTATGGGCGCTATTAGATAGTGTGGCAGGTATCATATTTGGCAACAATAGCACATTTTAATGTGCTTCCCATCCAACGTAGTTGATATATAGATTTTTGTATCAAATAGGATGAAGACATATAATTTTATCTCGTTCTTATGAAATTTATTAAAAGGAAATGTTGTTGTGAACGATACTGAAGAAAATTCCCCTGGAATAAAGACACCGAAACAGTTGATCACAGTTCTTTTTGCTGCTTTTGTGTTTCCGATCACGATCATCGTATTGTTGGCTCAGGTTGCATCCGGAGGTATTTCTCCAGATGAAAACGACCCTGCTTTGTCTGGGGAGGTTATAGCTAAGAGACTTAAGCCGATAGGCTCATTAATGTTTACAAGTGCTTTGCCACAGGCTGGCAAACAACTAACGAGAGAGGCCGACAAGGCGCAGACCGTCGCGGTATCTGGTGACACAGACAAGGTCGAGACAATCTATTCTGCTAGTTGTGCCGCTTGTCATGCAAGTGGAGCCGCAGGTGCGCCGAAGTTAGGGGATAAGCAGGCGTGGGCACCGCGCATAAAGAGTGGGAGTGACGCGCTTTATAACAGCGCAATCAAAGGTAAGAAAGCAATGCCTGCTAAAGGTGGTAATGTCAATTTGTCAGATGTCGATGTTAAGGCAGTGGTAGATTATATGGTGAGTAAGGTTGAGTAAGCTTTGTAGAAATTTAATACATGAAAAGTAAGGGGCAGGTATGACTGCCCCTTACTTTTAGTAGGGTGTATTATTTATGGCTACTTATGCAATCGGCGATATACAAGGTAGTTACAATGAGTTTAGGCGACTCCTTGATCTAATTAGTTTTAATTCAAAAGACAAATTGTGGTTGGTTGGAGATATTGTCAATCGTGGTCCAGATTCTCTTCTTCTATTGCGTTTCCTCAAAACAGTAAGTGATGCGGTGGTTGTTGTACTTGGAAATCATGATCTGCACCTGCTTATGGTTGCGGAGGGTTGTGCTAAGGTGCAATCGGGGGATACTTTGCAGGACATCCTAAATGCACCTGATCGAGATGAGTTACTGGATTGGTTACGGCATCAGAGATTATTATATGTGGCCGGAGAATATGTCATGGTGCATGCTGGATTATTACCTTCATGGAGTGTAGCGCTAGCTGTGCAGCTAGCGCGTGAAGTCGAATCTTTTTTACGTGATGAGAACCATAAGAATTTTCATAAATTTTGTTCTCATATATATGGTAACCAGCCCAATCAATGGAACAGCGATCTCAAAGGTTATGATCGTATGCGAGTGATTATCAATGCTATGACGCGTATGCGCGTGTGTACAGCTGATGGAAGAATGGATTTTACTTACAAGGGTGGGTTACAGGATATTCCAGCCGGTTATTTGCCTTGGTTTGATGTGCCAAATCGGGCTAGCAAAGAAGTAACTATCATTTGTGGTCATTGGTCTGCACTGGCTTTGCAGGTGAAGTCTAATCTAATTGCCTTGGATACGGGCTGTATGTGGGGCGGAAGCCTTACAGCTATTCGGCTGGAGGATAGGAAAGTTTTTCAGGTCCCTTGTGCGCCGGTATTGGAAGGGACAACGCATTTGCGATAGCTTTTTCTGTAGAGCGTGCAAGTTCCCGTCTATTTTTTCCACTGCTGCTGACAGGATCAGAAAAGATTAACTCAACATCAATCCACGGTTGCTGAAGTATCTGTCGTAATGATCCAAGTAACGAAACACCAACGTATACAGCTGCTTTGCTAATTTCTCCTGAAGCATCGTAGTAACGGATTGCTACCGGGTATAGTGGAGCTTCAACTGCTACTGCAGATTGTAATAGTGATGCATGGAAATGCTGAAGTACGGTTCCATCGCCAGTTGTACCCTCCGGGAATACCGCGACCCAGTCACCAATAGTTAATGCATTACTAATATCTTGATTAATGCGAGCAGTATCTCTACGTTTTGTGCGCTCGATAAACAAAGTGCCTACATTACTGCTCAACCAACCGAATAATGGCCAAGTGCGGATTTCTGATTTAGCAACAAAACGAGAAGGACACACTGTTATCAAAGAATATACATCTAACCAAGAAACGTGATTGGCTACTAGCATTGCCGGTTGAGCATTGGTAACAGGTATAGCACCGCTAAAACGTAATCTGATAGAGAGAATATTTAGCAGACTTACTGACCATTTTTGTGCCATCCGTTTTTGAACTGGTTGACTGAGGCGTGGATAAAAAGCGGATTGCACTAATCCAGAAATGATATGAATTATTAGACGAGTGGCACGAAAAATTTGTGTCAGATTGCTAGTAGTGGCGTTGCTCATACCCTATTATCACATCAATAGTGGTGAAAAGTCTTGATAGATATACTTACAATATTTTTAATATACTGCTGGCGTATAATCAACTGTAACTACAACTCTCTTTTAGAGCCATCAATAGCTTACCAACGCACTCACGAACATGTCTAACAGCAGGCAGGATTAATAGAATATTTATCTTTATCGCGAGTACCTTTTATAGAACACGACTACCAAAGGCCTCAAAATAGCGTTGAGCAATTTCTTCACGGCTGAAACTATGATTTTGTCCCCCGCGCTGTGCGACCTTCAACGCTCCCATAAGTGAGCCAAGCTGCCCGGTGGTTTGC
>SPBV01000214.1 GCA_004525885.1 Nitrosomonadales bacterium | reverse complement strand
TTTTTTAAGTCTTCTATTACCTCAATCGAATTGCGCGATGCGCTGGCAGACAAATAAATCTTTGCAATTTTTCCTTCTGGGTCGATTAGAAAGGTATTGCGTTTGGCAAACTTGATGATGCCAAGATTTAAAAGAGAATCGTACTGGGTGGCAGTTTTAGCTTTGTTGTCAACGAGAAGTGGAAACGGAAGATTATATTTCTTGGCAAAATTGGCATGGCTGGCAACATTGTCTACGCTTATGCCAACTACATTAGCACCTAGCGCTTCAAGTTTATGGAGATCATCTCGGAATTTGCATGCCTGCTCCGTGCAGCCTGGAGTATCGTCCTTAGGATAAAAATAAAGCGCTAACCATTTGCCACGGAAATCCTCTAATGTGTGGATTTTGCCATTTTGGTCGGGAAGTTTGAAGTTTGGCGCAAGTTGCCCAACTTTAGGGACATCAGCACGTGCTACATGGTTTGAGAAAAGCATAACCACTCCTATTAGTATTGCAACTATTACTAGCCATTTCATGGCGCATCCCTTTTCTGAGTATTGGGCCAACTTATTCTTTATTCTCACAGACATAACAATAGCCCCTAAAAAGCTGCCAGTCTATTGGTTTTGATGCTCAAATTTTTTCTTCCTAGAGGTTTTGACGTAAAATACCGCAAGCCTTGGTAGCTCAGTGGATAGAGCGACCCCCTCCTAAGGGGTAGGTCGCAAGTTCGATTCTTGCCCAGGGCGCCATTAAAACAATAAGTTATATGGCAATCTAATCTGATTACTATTGACAGGGTTACGCAGGGGTTACATTAGAGCAGATATATAGTCTTTGCCAAGTGTCCGCTTCTGGCACAAAGCAGACATTCTGGTATTAGCAATTTTATTATATTTGATGGATCTAGCCGGAATCGGACTAGTGAACAAAGACATGTTTCATATCGTACTTTACCAACCTCAGATTCCGCCAAATACAGGTAATATAATCAGGTTGATGGCTAACAATGGCTTTAGCTTACATCTCATAGAACCCCTAGGATTTAACCTGGAAGAAAAGCAATTGAGAAGAGCGGGTTTAGACTATCATAACCTTGCAAGTGTATCCAGATACTCAAACTATGAGAATTTTTTAAAGACAGTTCAACCAGATAGAGTTTTTGCCATTACAACTAAAGGATCGCGGCTTTACGATCAAGTCAAGTATATTCCTGGCGATGTTCTACTCTTTGGATCAGAGACATCTGGAATACCGTCAGAGTTACGTCAGAATTTAGGCAGCGAAAATTGTATTAAAATTCCGATGCGTCCCACTTCCCGCAGTTTAAATCTTTCGAATGCCGTTGCAATTGTGAGTTACGAGGCGTGGCGACAACAAAATTTTACCATTTAAAAAAGAATCTGAACTTTACTTCCCTGATGTTTTATCAGGGTCTACTTAAATTTGCTGTACATTTTTATAATCTCACTTTCAACAACAGAAGTTATAATTTGGTATTTGAAACAGAAGAGCTGTCTGATGCACGAAAAAAATATGATGTCTATTGGTCAGACGGAGAGCCATACTTTAATGAATGACCGCTTTTGGCACAAAGCAGACATTCACATTAAGTGTCGGATTAAGAGTCCTTTGTAAGCCATAAACAGCAATACACAGTAACAAACTAAAGCAATCTAATCAATGAATTACTTTGCTCTGTCTATTGTGGTGTGTTGTCCTTTTTGCTGGTTATTTATCTCTGAGTGCCCCACCAGTGGCCCATGACAAAGTCATAATGGGGGGCTATTAAGAAGCAGGCAGGGTGTAGATTAGGGTACCCGTCGTTGTAGTAGTACGTATATGCATCTTTTCTAACAAGGAGTTTGGTTCTAAGGAAACAATTTTCAGAACAATACGTATCGCCTGTGGAAACGTACAGCTACTTTTTAGTTAGCTCGCCACGTTGCCGACAACGGCACTTCTGCATATTTTCCGATTTCTCCTACTTGTTCATTTTTTAACATGTGTACTCCACACATTTATGTTCTTTAGCAAGGCCTCAACTTGCTTATTCAAACATGTATTCGGCGGCGAAGATTGGTTCTCATCTCGTAACAAGCTTCATCTTTGACTACACAACATTCTACTGATACCCATTCAAATGAAATGACATTTTCCTTTTTGTTATTTCTATGACTTGTGGGTAATACCTGAGTCAAGCTTAGTGAGTTCTCCTTGTTTTCGCCGTCCTTCTTTAAATTGTAAGACCAAGCTATAAATAACTGGCAATACCAATAGGTTTAGTATGGTTGCACTCAGTATTCCACCTAGCATGGGTGCTGCAACTCGGTGTGTTACATCAGCACCAGCACCAGTGCTCCACATGATAGGAATCAATCCCGCCATTGTGGAAACTGTTGTCATGACAACAGGTCGCACACGCGTCGAGGTGGCGGAACTAACAGCATCTATAATTTCATTAAGTGACAGAGGTTCATTTTTGTCTTTTTGACGCTTCTTAATTTCCTGATCAATAAAAGTCAGCACCAAAACTCCGCCTTCCGAGCCGACACCAGCTAGGGCGATAAAGCCAACAGCAACTGCCACCGAGAGATTGAACCCATACACATAAATTAACCAGATCCCCCCAATTAATCCGAATGGTATGGATAACAAAACCAATGCAGGTTCCGAAACGTTACGAAAATTTAAATAAAGCAGTAAAAAAATGAGTAATAGCGTGGCTGGAACCACAATACGTAAACGCTCAGCAGCACGCTCCATGTATTCATATTGCCCAGACCATGTGAGCGTATAACCAGGCGGAATCTCGATTTTCTCCTCCAAAACTTTCTTGGCTTTTTCTACAAAACCGCCAATATCCGAGGTTTTAATATCTACATAAATCCACGCATTAGGTCGGGCATCCTCACTTTTGATAGAAGGCGGTCCACGATTAAGTTGAAGTTCTGCTACTTGAGCTAGTGGAATCTGTACGCCGGTGGGGGTGGCAATTAAGACACGTTTCAGGGTTTGTAGATCATCACGAAGCTCGCGTGGATAGCGCAAATTAACAGGATAGCGTTCCAACCCTTCTATAGTCTCGGTGACATTCATTCCGCCAATTGCAGTTTGGATGACATCCTGTACATCACCAACTGTTAAACCATAGCGTGATGCCTCCTCCCGGTTGATGTCAAAATCAAGAAAATAACCTCCCACCGATCGATCGCCGAATGCAGACAAAGTTTCCGGCATAGTTTTCATGGCCTGTTCAATGTCCCCGGATACCCGTTGTAGAACTGAAAGATCTGGCCCTGAGACCTTGATTCCAACGGGCGTCTTGATGCCTGTAGAAAGCATATCAATACGCGTTTTAATAGGCATGGTCCAGGCATTGGACAAGCCGGGAAAATGGATTGCGGCGTCCATTTCGCTCATTAGTTCCTGTGTGGTTTTATTTGGATCAGGCCATTCTTCCTTGGGCTTGAGTCGTACTATTGTTTCCATCATCGACAAGGGCGCGGGATCAGTGGCCGTCTCTGCACGCCCCATCTTGCCAAATACATGATGCACCTCCGGGAAAGTTTTCAGGATTTTGTCAGTCTGCTGT
>SPBV01000224.1 GCA_004525885.1 Nitrosomonadales bacterium | reverse complement strand
GCTGGCGAAGAGACAGTTCGCGTTGCGAAAGAACTCAAAGCAGATCTTATCGTCCTCGGAACACATGGCTATAGTGGATGGAAACGATTTACCATCGGAAGTGTTGCAGAGTACATCGTGAGACAGGCTCCTTGCGCGGTTCTTACTATCAGACATGTAGAACGACGTAAAGAGGATCGACGTAAGTTGAGTCGGAGAAAAACAAAAAGCAAGTAGGAACCAAAAACAAGTGTACTCTAATATTCTTTTACAAAGAATTAGGACTTACTTTAATTAAATTGTACACAAGGTGTGCGTACATGCTCTGGACAATACCCGATACCAATCAATCGAGCAGAAAATCGATGCGAAAAAATGGGACTTCGCTATAAGTTGAAGCAGGAAATGAGGTGAAAGCTTGCTGTCACCCGTAACATATGAATGATAACAAGATGTTGTATGGAAAGCTGTGCGTGCTGTGTTATACGTGTTGGGTACTCTCTACGAGCTCTGAGCTCTCTGCGTAGATCTTCGATGGAAGCTGATTTGAGCGTAGGGGCTAGCCAATAGATTTGCTGCAGCTACTGCATCCTGAATTGCAAGGTTAATGCCAAGCCACCAATTGGAGACATAGCATCATGTGCAGCATCGTCAAGAGAAATGAGACCTTATTGTCACCACTGGCGAAGCCAATCGACTTTAACGGTTAATAGCTTAATCTCTTCCCAATCTTGGAGCTTACCAATACATTCAGTTACAAAAGGCGAAAGTTTTACGATATCGTCTCGGAATATTGATAGTCCTTGCTCTTAAATCTGTCCAGGCACCCCTCTTTCTGGATCACAAAACCACACTGCCAGTACTCGCCTCGATTCAGCATAATAAGAACCTGCCCTATGTCAAATCTACCTACTGGATCATTAGGATCACTAGACTGCCGTTTAAGCTTAAACCACAGAATATCCATGGGCGTACCAAAATCCTGCACCTTTAAATTTGCTTGATTCCGGACAACTGAGTGCCATCCATCAACTCCTACAACTAGACTTGCACGGACGGACAACATTCTACCCTAAGACATTGCATTAAATCCAACAACACACCTTCTTTCCTTGGTAAGTCTCATAACCTCGGTTTGCATACGCAAATGGAATCTTGGGTACCGAGCTGCCTCTGGAGTAATAAAATTAAGGAAGCCCAGTTGCGGCATTAAGGTAATGAAGCGACATGGGTATTTAAGTGTGCAAAGTCTGCTAATGTTAGCGTTAAGTCGCCAAACTCTGCGTTTATCTGCGACACATTCTGATGTGGTAGAACAGTAATTTTTCAAGAACTCCAAGTTCATGCATAAGCCCCAATATTGATGGATGAATAGTATCTCCTCGAAAATCAAGCAGAAAATCTGAGTGCTTTTGTAAAACCAGCACTTCGATACCTGTACGAGCTAGTAGCAACCCAAAAATTACTCAATCTGGTCCAGCTCCCACAATACATTATCGTACTGAAACTGCATCCATATCTATACTAATGAATTATTAGCAGAGAAAAAGAAGAAGTCACTACAGATCAATTGCTATATTAATTTTTAAGTGTTTGCAGATATTCTTTAAGGTCTCGCTTCACCTCTGGTGCCAGAATATAAAGCCCGATAATATTCGGAATACCGAGTGAAAGGATCATGGCGTCAGAGAAACGAATAACATTCTCGAGCTCCACCTCCGCTCCGATGACAATGAACGCGCAGAATATAAGCTTAAAGGCCAGCGCAACCAACCGCTTTTCCCCGAACAGAAATGTCAGGCACTTCTCGCCGTAATAATACCAGGTAATCAGTGTTGAATAAGCAAACAGCACAACACACAAAACTAATACATAAGGAAGCCATGAGACCGCACTTCCCATCGCAGCGGAGGTCAGCTCAACTCCGGCTATACCGTCTGTTGTTTCATACACACCAGAAATTACGATAATCAAGGCTGTCATCATACAAATAACAACTGTATCAACAAAAGACCCCATCATCCCTGCGATTCCTTGTTTAACCGGAATATCTGTCTGTGCTGTCGCGTGAACGATGGCCGATGAACCAAGACCTGCTTCATTGGAAAACGTCGCCCGCTGTACCCCGGCAAGCAAGGCACCGATAAAACCACCGACCCCGGCCTGCAATGAAAAAGCAGAGGTGACAATGATACCAAGCGCACCTGGCAAGGAGGGCAAATTCATTGCAATAACGATAAACCCGGCCAGCAAATATATTCCTGCCATGAAAGGAACGACTTTCGATGCTGCACTAGCGATCGACTTAATTCCGCCGATAATAACAACAGCTACCATAGCAGCCATTATCAGGCCAAAAACCCACCCCTTGCCGTAGAACCAGCTTGCCTCTCCACCTGTCACATTGAGGACCTGTGCAAAGGATTGGTTAGCCTGAAACATGTTACCGCCGCCTATGGAACCGCCAATACAGGCCACTGCAAATAATGTAGCCAGAACTGTTCCTAAATATGGGATACCACGATTATTCAGTGCATCACGGAGATAATACATCGGCCCACCTGAAATCTTTTTCCTATCCTCTGGATCGGGATGATGGCGATATTTTACGCCGAGGGTCACCTCAATAAACTTTGTCGACATGCTGAACATACCCATGATAGCCATCCACAGGGCCGCACCCGGCCCGCCAACTGTAACCGCCACAGCTACACCTGCAATATTGCCAAGTCCCACCGTGCCAGAAAGAGATGTTGCAAGAGCCTGAAAAGAACTGAGTTGTCCATCGGCATCCGGTTCCGGATAACGGTTAAAAGCCAACGCGACAGAATGTTTAAAATAGCGGATATTGATAAAGTTGAAATAGAACGTAAAAAACACCGAGGCCGCAGCAAGCCAAAGCAGGATCAACGGCACTTTAATCGGGTCACCCGCCGCATTGGCAAGGCCAAGATCAAGGCTGTAAAAAACAAAGGATTCAGAAATATCGGCCAACTTTGAAAACATGCCGTTGATCAGGGAGTCTTTGCTCATGAGCGCTCCTTATGTATTCTTGATTTACTATTTACAAATAGAATTGGAAAGCGGACGAGCTTAATACGTTTTAACAACGATAAAAATAAGCTAACTCGAAAGATTATCCGCAGCCTCTCAGATAATGTCAATTTTACGCTGATAGTTTTTGATATAAAATTCGTTAATTAGGGGGCGTAATGCAGCTGGGAGAGCGTCGCGTTCACAATGCGAAGGTCTGGAGTCGATGGTCCTCGTCTCCACCAATAAACAAGCGGATTACAGAAATGTGATCCGTTTTTATTTCCTCCATGGCACGCTGGTGAAGGGGAACTTGCGGGCAATTGCCAGAGCTCTGGGTATTTCGGTAGATACAGTTGTAATTTCGCTCACAGCCCGCCTCCTTCTATACTGAAATAGT
>SPBV01000319.1 GCA_004525885.1 Nitrosomonadales bacterium | reverse complement strand
GTTAATATTTGGGAGAGGTTATTTCTAGAGCATTGTGTCATCACGGCTCTTACTCTTCATCGTCTACTGTAGCCGAAGCGTTGAAGCAATTGGCGTCCAGGGCCTACTATTGACACGATCCTACGTACTAAATTGGTAACACCAATACTGATACGTAAAGCAATCCACAAGGCAGACATGCGAACGGAGCGTGGAAAAAGATAGTAGAAGCTCTCGCGTGAGGAGCGATTGCTCAATCGCTGTTTATACAGAGAGTCCGTATCTCCAAAATCGAAGAAATGTATAGTTTGTCCGTTGTAGATCAGATCCTCAATAACGGCCACGATAAGATAAATGCCGACCTGTTTTTTAGCCCACGACGGATCGTAGCCGATTTCCTGAGCATAATATACGCCTTCAAATACGTGTCCCAGCTGAAAGGCCACTGGCTTACCGTGTACCCGCAGCAGGTAGCTACGGAACCAGCCCAGACGCGCTGTATGATTGAAGCGATCACGAAGCATCTGTGGATCACGAAGTCCGCCGTCCCGCTTCAGGTACTGCCATGTGGTACTAGAGACGACACATGCGTCATCCACGAACCGCGCCACATCTTCGACTCTCAAGTATTTTTCAACAACGCATTCACCGTCACCTTTTTTTTCCAGCCGGCTCTGGGTACGACGGATATCTTTTCTAGTCGAGGCGCCCAGTGTGCCGAAGTATTCGTCAAAGGTTTCCGGGAGGTCGATATAGTGGTGATCGCATGGAGGACCAAAGGCCAATATATGATAATTCTGCTTAAGCTCTTCTGAATTTCGTAGGCACTTACCCAACACGGAATGCTCCTTAATGCCTTCCAAGAAAATCAGGCCACTCACTTCGAGAGCGTTGCGAATGGCAACCAGTCCGTTCACAATCAGCGACTCCTCATCCGAATGCAGCGTACGTATGTCATGCCGTGTCACAGGGATCGATGCCAGCACCATTGGACCTATAGTAAGCCGCAACATGTTGTTATGCACAAAACAGGCTATTAGTGCGTCCCAGCCCTGAGGACTGGCGTGCATAAAAGTCTTTACACGTTGATCAGCGCCAAGACAATGAATCCACATCCAGCGAGGTAACGACTCAATATTTTTAGGGATTACGTGCGGTCCCGCTACAACAGCTGTCTCTGCTTGCGTCGCGTCTTCGAAGCTGTTTATTGACCATAAGTACCAATTTTCACTGAGACTTACGGAATCCTTACTCCTAGGAGGTATTCCCGGATTTGACTCGATATCGTTTTTCATATTTATGTGGTGATCTAACCTAAAGCATGGTTTGTCATTTGGAGCACCATGTTTGTTAGTACTTAAAACGGCATTTTCTACAAATACATTATCATTAGCATTGCAAGTGTAATAAACATATCTTCAAATCTTCTGTATAAAGAACCACATCAAGACAGACTCTCAATCATGATTCATACTAATTTCAACTGGAATTTATTATAAACTCGTTTCTTTCTACTCGTATTCAGTGTCACTTCTTAACGTCCGCTTTTGGCACTAAGCAGACATTCGTACAGAAAGGATATCAATCTAAATAGTTTGTAGAATTTCTGACTTAACTTACTCGATAGCTTATCTTGCATAAAATCGTATTTTTTGCGGAGTATATGAACGTCACCCTATACCCCACCCAGCCCTTTAGTAAACTCTGTCCAGAGTACCCCCTATCAAATCATGTCCATGCTGAGCATGAAGTATGCGATTTTGGTTATAATCAAACCGACACACCAGATAGATTGAAATCAGAGAGAGAATCCGAGCTAGTAACTACGAGTAATAGATAGTATCTGGCGGTAACTATGGGGGTAACTTTCTTTATTTTACGTTGGCGTAGTATATAAATAACGTATTTCGAATATTTATTCGATTCCCCCTCCCGCACCAAGTAACATGCGGTATTAAAAGTTCTTGCCTACTTTCGACTCTAGAGAATGGCACACTGAGCCACAAAAAACAGGAGAAAATAGGAATAGGTAAAGCAATGATTCAATTATTGTTGCTTATTCTGAATCACCCCAGTTTTTTCAATTTGCCCTCTCATAGTCCCTTGACCGAAGATTCAAGTCATTCCAGAACAGCCATACAAACAAAAGGTTATATCGATCAGATATGATATTTTTTGTTTATATGGGACACTTATGGGACACTAAATCAGAAATACTCAATTATTCTATAGATCTAAAAT
>SPBV01000218.1 GCA_004525885.1 Nitrosomonadales bacterium | reverse complement strand
TTTGATTTATTGGTAGGCCGTGCGAGATTCGAACTCGCGACCAACGGATTAAAAGTCCGCTGCTCTACCAGCTGAGCTAACGACCCAAATGATGTGCATTATACCGATTCAATCCCCGATACTAAAGCCTTCTGAGCAACTCTTATCTACTACAAAACAAAGATCACCCAAATTATTCATTTTTGTACCAGCATTATTTCTGAAGCAATATCGCAAGAAATGCGATATTGCTTAATAAAAAAGATTGAATGGATCGTTGTAGTGCAGGGTATGTGGCGGGCAGATCCTCTAGTATATTTATACTCCGTAAAGAACTTCTTATAATTGCATCTCATTTTTGCAGAAAAACTAACTAGCGAGTTCTGGTATAATTTTTAATCTAAGACCTTCCCAGGCTAAGGTCAGGCATTGGACAATAATGCCATGATACTACGTAGATAAAATATTTTACGGAGACATGCACAGTTCTCTTTAAAAAAGTAATTCGGGCAGTAACTACTCGCCCATATGCATGAATAATGCGTTAACTTTGTTATTCAGGTGAACAGTCCTGATTTTTTTGCTGAGGTTTTGATGCAAGAAGTACTGAGGAAGGCTAAAAATATTCGGGTTGTGATTTTCGATGTGGATGGGGTGCTTACAGATGGCGCCCTCTATCTCACAGATGACGGCGAAGAGATTAGAGCATTTAATATTCAGGATGGCCACGGTATGAAAATGCTTAAAGCAAGCGGAGTTGAGCTTGCTATTATTACTGCTAGAGAATCAAATTGTGTGAAATTACGAGCAGAAAATTTAGGTATCTCGCTAATCTATCAGGGTGAAAAGAATAAACTAAAAGTATTTGAATCACTAGTGATAAAACTAGAACTTGATGTCTCTGCCTGCGCTTACGTTGGCGACGATTTGATAGATTTACCAGTAATGTCTCGCTGTGGCCTTTCTATTTGTGTTCCCAGTGCCCCCGCACTGGTAAAAAAACATGCGCATTACGTTACGCATTCAGAGGGTGGGCATGGTGCAGTGCGTGAAGTCTGCGAAATGGTAATGCTCGCACAAGGCACACTAGATACACAATTAGAAAAATACCTTATATGATCAATAGGTTGCCAAATAAGGTTCCTATAGTTCTAATCATCTTGCTTGCGTTATTCACTTTCTGGGTAGATAAATCTGTTCGGCAACCGACTACAGAACAAGATAGATATCCACGACGTAACCCTGATTATGTAATAGAAAATTTTTCGGCTATCAGTGTGAATCATAGTAGCGGGGCACACCAAAAACTTTCTGCAAAAAAAATGGTACATTATGTGCACAACGAAACCACTTATCTCGAACAACCCCGCCTTATCACTACCAAAGCAGGCACGCCTGATATGCGAGTAAGGGCTGATCGAGCTAATCTGATTGGAAACAAAGATATCTATCTAAATGGAAATGTTAAAGTACTACGCCATGATAAAGGTAAAGAAAAAATGACTATGGTTACTAGCTTTTTACATATTATTCCTGATGATAACATCGTAAAAACTGATAAACCTATAACCATTCTCCAAGCCAACACTATTATTAATGCAGTTGGAATGGAGCTTGATAATGATGCTCAAATCATTCATCTATTGTCAGAGGTAAAATTCGTACATGACAAAATACATTAAGCCTTTTGTCATGTATTACGATAAGCTGTAAATCATGAAATCTATCTCTATAATTTTTATCTTTGGCATTCTGTTTGCAGGTTCTGTCCTTGCAGAACGCACTGATAGCGATAAGCCAGTTCATCTGGAATCCGATAGTGCTACTGTTGAGAATGCCGGCTTATCTAACAATAGAAATCGAACCAGTGTATTCAACGGAAACGTGGTGCTCACCCAAGGAACCTTGATTATCCGCTCTGACAAAATGGTGGTAAAAGAAGACGAAAATGGATTTCAAAATGCTACCGCCTACGGGAATCTTGCTAGCTTCAGACAAAAACGTGATGGGATGAATGAGTATATTGAAGGTTGGAGTGAGCGTATGGAATATGACAGTAAGGCTGATAAAGTGGAGCTCTTCAAGCAAGCACGGCTAAGACGAGGGGCAGATGAAGTACAGGGAGATTATATTTCCTATGAAGCAACAACAGAATTTTTTCAGGTAAATAATGGGGCAAAAACTAATCCCAACTCTGATAGCAGGGTCCGTGCAGTAATCCAACCAAAGAAAAAGAAAAAAGATTGATCAACCTTAGCAAAAAACATCTCAATAGCAGCCTAAGACCCTAAAAAAATGAGCGAACTCAAGGCCAATAAATTAAAGAAACGCTACAAATCTCGTACCGTAGTGCAGGAGGTTTCACTTTCTGTCTCAAGCGGGGAGGTAGTCGGTCTGCTAGGACCTAATGGTGCAGGCAAAACTACCTGCTTTTACATGATCGTAGGATTGGTGCCACTTGATGGTGGAAGCATATACTTAGATGAACTGAATTTAAGTCAGATGCCAATTCATCGCCGCGCTCTTCTTGGACTGGGTTATTTGCCGCAAGAAGCCTCAATTTTTAGACACCTTTCTGTTGCTGATAATATCTGCGCAGTACTGGAGTTGCAGAATTACGGGCCAGATGAAATACAACAACATCTTGATAATTTGTTGGATGATCTCAGCATCAGTCATCTGAGGGCCAATCCATCGATGAGTCTATCTGGCGGAGAACGCCGTCGCGTTGAAATCGCCCGGGCACTAGCAACACAACCACGCTTCATCTTACTAGATGAACCATTTGCTGGAGTAGACCCCATTGCTGTACTCGATATCCAGAAAATTATTCGTTTTCTTAAGGAACGTGACATTGGTGTCCTTATTACTGACCATAACGTTAGGGAAACGTTAGGAATTTGTGACCGAGCCTATATTATTAGTGAAGGTAGCGTGCTAGCCAGCGGCATACCAGATGAAATCATTTATAATGAAAATGTAAGAAAGGTATATTTGGGGGAACATTTCAGGCTGTAGAATCAAAGATTCAGTCTCACGGATCTGCGGCTGATTGCCGTACTTCATAAAACTATGAAACCTACACTCCAGCTTAAGTTATCACAACATCTTACGCTTACGCCTCAGTTGCAGCAATCCATAAGGTTGTTACAACTATCTACACTTGAATTAAACCAAGAGATTGAACGTATAGTCCAAGAGAATCCATTGCTGGAAATAAATGATAGTGCAGATCAAAATGGGACCGAATCTAGGGGTGCTCCACTTGAAAGCCAGTTAGAATCAGTACAATATAATCCACCAGAGCCACAGGAAGAGTCTTCAGGAATGTTAACTGCTACCAATACCGAAATGAAATCAGGTCTAGCAAACGAACTTGATTGGTCTGGTAGAGACGAAGGTTTTCGTGGTACGCGTGATGACAATGATGAGCACGATTTTCCTCTGCAACCATCTGAGCCTATCAGTTTGCGTGAACACCTTAATTTACAGCTTAATCTT
>SPBV01000004.1 GCA_004525885.1 Nitrosomonadales bacterium | reverse complement strand
TTTTTTCATGCGTAGTAATTTAAAAAATAGACGCATGTTTATTATAGATGATCAAGATAAGTATATCGCATGGAGAGGATGTGAATGTTTACAGTATTACCATTTTAGTAGGAAAAGAAAACGCAGATTGCCCGCCCCTGAGGGCCTCTAAGCGCCCTCAGGGGTGCTTTTTTTAAGACGAACTTTGTATATATTATCCACAAAAATTACTATAGACTAAATATGATTAGTCTATAGTCTCTTGATGCATTATTAGCTTAATAACATTTTTTCATTTGTCTCTGACTTTAGGTGTCAGACAGTAGGTTAATGAGCCATCTCCTTAATCCTCTAACAAACTTCTAAGCATCCATGCGGTTTTCTCATGTAATTGTATACGTTGAGTCAGTAGATCTGCAGTTGCTTCATCAGATGCATTCTCAGCCGCTGGAAAAACAGATCGTGCGGTACGAACAATCGCTTCTTGGCCCTCAACAAGTATTTTAATCATCTCTTTAGCTTTAGGTGTTCCAGAAGTTTCGCTTATAGAACTTAGGCGTTTAAATTCACTATAGGAGCCTGGTGCAGGGAAGCCCAGCGAGCGAATGCGCTCAGCAATGAGATCAACAGCAAGTGCTAGTTCGTTGTATTGTGTTTCAAACATAAGATGTAATGTTTGGAACATGGGACCGGTAACATTCCAATGAAAGTTGTGAGTTTTAAGGTAGAGGCTATAAGTATCAGCTAGTAGTTTGCTGAGGCCAGCAGCTATTTCGGATCGATCCTTTTCGTTAATACCGATGTCAATGTTCATAATAATCCTCCTTCTTTCTACTGATCTGTTGCTGGCACCAAGAGAATAGATACCTATATTTGATATGAGCTAGTAATATGTCGTATTATAAAATGCAAATAAAAGTCATCGTAATTTTTTATGCTTTCTTACCACAAGCTATTGTCCACATAGCTTCTTCCATACTTCCGGATTTTACTGGCATCCATTTCAGATGTTCGCTATTCGAATGTTCCATTTTACCTTTGCCCATGCTTCCGCTATATAGTGCGTAGTAAAGCTGCCTCATTTTTTTTCCTTCACAATCGAACTCATTCTGAGTTCTTGAAGAGAAAAGATCAGTTTCATTTTTCTCAATAACTTCAAAGTCAGTCAAGCTTAACATCTTAACTCTATTGTTTTCCTTACGAATCGTGGCGTGGTCAACATATAAGGTTAGTCCACCATCTTCATGGTCCCACTTCACTGCAGTCCACTCAGCTATTGCGTTGGTATTCATCAAAGCAAGTATTAATATTAATAGTAATTTTTTCATAACATATTTACTGATTTTTTATAGCTTATTAGTATGTTAAAAATAAAACTATTTAATAATTGGAGTTTTAATGGTTTATCTGAGGCTATCCTATTAGACATGCCGAGCGATTAAAACAGCGTTTGAACCACCAAATGCAAACGAGTTACATAACGCATAATCAAGTTCTGGTGAGGGTCGACCAACGCAAGGAACGCAATCAAGATCACATTCTGGATCTGGCTGCGTGAGATGAGCTGTAGGAGGAATCTGTCTCTTTTTGAGCGCCATAACCGTTATTGCGAATTCAAGTGCTCCAGCAGCACCAAGTAAATGTCCATGCATAGACTTAGTGGAACTCACTGCAATACGGCGCGCATGGTCTGCAAAAAGGAGCTTAATTGCTTCGATTTCAACTTTGTCACCGGCTCCCGTTCCTGTAGCGTGGGCGTTGATATAGCCGATTGCTGTTGAATCAAGTTTGGCATCATTAAGTGCTATACGCATAGCTCGTACTTGGCCGTCGGCAGAAGGTTGCGTGAGGTTGTGTGCGTCACTAGAAGAGCCATACCCTACAATTTCAGCAAGAGGTTGGGCATCACGCGCTACTACGAGCTCTTCGGATTCAAGAATAAGCATCGCAGCGCCCTCACCGAGTACGAGACCGGTTCTATCCTTTGCAAATGGTCGGCATGACGCGTGTGCGCCCTCAGGGTGTTCCTTAGCAAGTACGGTGAGCGCCTCCCAGCAGGCTATAGAACCATCATTTAGCATCGCTTCCGTCCCACCAGTAACGATACGTTCTTGGTAACCATCTCGGATAGCGCGAAAAGCTTCACCAATCGCGGTCGTTGAAGAAGAGCATGCAATTGAGTAATTTTGTGAAGGTCCACGTAATTTATGGCGCATTGAGATGTGACCTGCTGCGGCATTTGGCATGATCAGAGGTACAGTAGTTGGCCTCCCTGATCGAGTTTTCTTAACATAATATCTTTGGTAAGACTCTTCTATCGTTTGTGCGCCACCAAGAGCACAGCCAGTATATACCCCTGTGGATGACAGATCGGTGTCTCCAGATAATAATCCGGCGTGTTCAAGTGCTTGACGTGCAGCGATAACCGCCATTTGCGAAACGCGGTCCATAAATAGGAGATGTGGCTTGGAAATTATCCCTGTTGGGTCAAATTTAGTGTTCGCAAGTAGAACATTGCTTCCATACTCGGGTGTCCCGGAGCGAACCATATGCACCGCAGATTTTCCCTGATAAATATCATCAAAAACTTGGTTTAGGTCACCACCATGTGGTGAAACAAGTCCGATACCAGTGACTAAAACGCGGTTGCGCTTCACGTTAGTGCTATCAATTATCTTTGGCTTGAAGCGTCTCGTCGATGAGCGCAATTGCTTCGCCAAGGGTGGTAAAATCTAGTTTGTCAGTAGGAATCTCAATATCGTATTTTTCTGAGACATCGAACATCAACTCTACCATTGTGAGCGAGTCAAGCCCTAGAGTTTCGAAGGTTGCCTCAGGTTTGATAGCATCGGCGTCGACTTCAAACTTATCGATGAGAACTTGGCGAATGTAATTGAATGAAGAAGTCAAGAGGATTGATTAATACTAGTCAGAAAAAGTTGGTGGATAGTTAGTATGTGGTAAATATGAACTTCATGTTTATATTCTTATAATTGTTAACGAATAGTACACTCTCCGAGTTCTCGTGACAACTTTTTGTCTTCTATAAGTCATTTTACGTATTGTCTATAGTTATTTATATGTATAAGGTGATATGTGTTGGGTCGCTAGTGTGAGCCCGTCAAATTAGAGTCCTAGCATGATCAAATTTCGTTTTGAATATGTATTCATCCTATAAGTCATATGTTGCGCCCATCTGGTTGCCGGGGGGTAATATACAAACCATCTATCCTTCCTTACTCAGCTCATTACCTCTGATTTCTTATCGGCGTGAACGTTGGGAGCTGGGTGATGGTGATTTTATAGATATTGACTGGCTAGATAATATAATTGGTGCGCCATTGGTGGTGCTGTTTCATGGGTTGGAGGGGGGGTCGTCTAGTCATTACGCACGGAGCGTTATGGGGGCACTACAGAAACTAGGTTGGCGCGGTGCAGTTGTACACTTTCGAGGCTGCTCTGGAACTCCTAACCGATTGCCACGTGCATATCATGCTGGTGATTCGGAAGAAATTGACTGGATATTGCGCAGAATTAAAGAGCAAGATGAATTTCTTAGCTCCAACACGCTGTTTTATGCGGTCGGCATATCTCTAGGTGGCAATGCATTACTAAAATGGCTTGGGGAGCAAGGTAAACAAGCCTGCCATGTGCTTGATGGCGCCGTGGCAGTTTCTGTTCCGTTAGATCTAGTAGCTTCTGGGAGGGCTCTGGACTCTGGGTTTAATCAGTTCTATACCCGACATTTTCTTGGCACTTTGAAGCAAAAGGCGCTTGAGAAAATTGATCGTTTCCCGGGGCTGTTTGACGCTACCGCAGTAGCAGAATGTACCACTTTATATCAATTCGATAACCTTGTAACCGCACCATTGCATGGTTTTAGTGATACTGATGAATACTGGAGCCTGTCTAGTAGTAAGCCGTGGCTGAAGCATATCCAGATTCCCACGCTGGTCATCAATGCACGCAATGACCCGTTTATGCCCGCATCTGTTTTGCCTACACTAGGCAATGTTTCATGTACAGTTACGCTGGAGTTTCCTGAACAAGGGGGACATGTCGGTTTTGTAAATTCTCCGTTTCCCGGTAAATTTACATGGCTTCCCGAAAGGATAATCAATTTTTTCCGGAATTAGTGTAGATCATATTCACAATTTGCAAATAAGCCTATCTGAAATTGTGAATTTTTAAAGGCTCATTTGCTATGTGTATAAATATTTATTGCTAGTAATTAAAGGAATCTTGCTACTAAAGCTTTCTCAATGTTACCTGTCAGGGGAATTTTAACCTTGTATCCATTACCTGGGGCAATGTTGACTGATTGGCCATTAAGGTCTTGCATGTACGTGAGTTCAATCACGCGGTTACCAGAAGGGTGTATGATTTCTAGTCGATCACCAATCTGAAAACGGTTTTTCACCGATACTACAGCCATTCCACTAGATTCATCGGAACTGGTGATATCCCCTACATATTGGCTACGATTTGATTCCGAATAGCCTCGCAGGTAATTTTGTGTATCACTAGCATGATGTCGCTGGTAGAAGCCATCGGTATATCCGCGATTAGCTAGACCCTCTAGTTCGCCTAGTAAAGATGGGTCCATGGGGCGCCCTGCTGTTGCATCGTCTATTGCTTTACGATAAACCTGCGCTGTACGAGCGATATAATAGAGCGATTTGGTGCGGCCTTCGATTTTCAGTGAATCCACACCAATCTTAACTAGTCTTTCGACATGCTCTACTGCCCGTAGGTCTTTAGAGTTCATAACGTAAGTACCGTGCTCATCTTCCATTATTGGCATCAACTGACCAGGGCGTTCTTTTTCTTCAATAAGATAGACTTGGTCTGCGGCAGGGTGGCGCTCCACATCGCCGCAATTTGCAAACCCTGATTGCGCTACTTTCTGATTAAAATCGAAATCAATTTTTTGTGCTTCCTGTACATCCCCGTTTGCATTTTCTTCAGCGGATTTGACTTTGTAGTCCCAGCGACAAGAATTGGTACATGCTCCCTGATTAGGATCGCGGTGATTGAAGTATCCAGACAATAAGCAGCGACCCGAATAAGCTATGCACAATGCTCCATGGACAAACACCTCAAGTTCTATCTCTGGGCAAAGCTGGCGAATTTGATCAATTTCATCAAGAGATAATTCACGAGATAAGATTACCCGTGTTAGTCCCAATTTGTGCCAAAACTTTACTCCTGCATAATTTACCGTATTAGCTTGGACAGATAGATGAATTGGCATCTCTGGCCATTTTTCTCGTACCATCATAATGAGACCAGGATCAGACATGATGAGCGCATCAGGTTTAAGATCTATGACAGGGCTCATGTCGCCGAGGTAAGTTTTTATTTTTGCATTGTGGGGCGTAATATTACTTGCAACAAAAAACTTTTTCCTCATGGAGTGTGCTTCAAGTATTCCAGTACATAGCTGTTCCATCCCAAACTCATTGTTGCGAACCCGCATAGAATAACGTGGCTGGCCTGCGTAAACTGCATCTGCGCCGTAAGCATAAGCGGCACGCATTTTTTCCAGTGAGCCGGCAGGGAGTAATAGTTCGGGAGCTTTCAACATGGTGTAGAATTAAATTGAGTTCTTATCATCTAGTTTTGGTGCTGATTAGAAAATTAAAATATTCAATCAAATTTGAGTATAACGGAATATCCCGCACAGAATTGTAACATCATGCCTACAGTCCCTACATTCATCCATCTACGTATGCACAGCGAATATTCCATCTCTGATGGCATCGTACGTATCGATAGTGCGGTAGCAAAGGCAGTTGCCGACAATATGCCAGCGCTGGCGCTAACTGATCTTTCTAACCTGTTTGGCATGGTGAAATTTTATGAGCGTGCTCGCGGTAAGGGTATAAAACCAATTATTGGTTGTGATGTTTGGATTACTAATGAAAATGACCGTGACAAACCATCACGGCTCTTGTTGTTGTGCAAATCTTATTCTGGATACTTGTTGTTATGCCGCCTTTTGTCACGAGCCTATCGTGAGAATCAGTATAGGGGTCGAGCTGAGATCAAGAAATCCTGGCTGAACAGAAATGAAATTGGAACAAATGGGCTAATAGCCTTATCCGGCTCACATATTGGTGAAATCGGCATGGTATTGATGCAGGATAATTTTATCCAAGCTAAAAAACTTGCGCAGGAGTGGTCAAATCTGTTTCCAGACCATTTTTATATAGAGATACAGCGGGCAGGACGTACTAACGAAGAAGTTATTTTGCAGAATTCACTATTATTGTCTTCTGTCTTAAGTTTGCCGGTAGTTGCAACGCAACCAGTACAGTTTTTGACTCCTGAGGAGTACAAAGCGCACGAGGCACGAGTATGTATTGCCGAGGGCTATGTATTAGGTGATCGTAGACGCCCAAAGAATTTCACTGAGCAGCAATATTTCAAAACTCAAGCAGAAATGGAGGCATTATTTACGGATATTCCAGTAGCTCTTGCTAACAGCGTGGAAATCGCCAAACGATGTAATCAAATATTGGAACTGGGGGTCAACCGTCTGCCGTTATTTCCTACTCCAAATAATGAAAGCCTTGAAAAATATCTAAATGATCAGGCATTGGCAGGTTTAGAGAGTCGAATGAAGACATTATTTCCTGATCCAGCTAAGCGTGATTCGAAAATACCACAATATCGTAAGCGTTTGGATTTCGAGGCTGCAACTATCGTACAGATGGGTTTTGCCGGATATTTTTTGATTGTTGCAGACTTTATCAACTGGGCCAAGCAAAATGCAGTCCCAGTAGGTCCGGGGAGAGGTTCCGGTGCGGGCTCACTTGTTGCATATTCTCTTGGCATCACTGATCTTGATCCTTTGCGTTACGATTTGCTGTTTGAGCGTTTTCTCAACCCAGAGCGAGTGTCTATGCCTGATTTTGATATTGATTTTTGTCAAGATGGACGCGAACATGTGATTGATTATGTGAAGCAGAAATATGGTTCTGAAAGTGTTTCACAGATTGTTACTTTTGGCACCATGGCAGCGAAAGCGGTGATACGTGATGTTGGTCGGGTATTGGATTTACCATATAACTTTGTTGACCAATTGGCAAAGCTTGTGCCATTTGAACTGGGTATGACTTTAAAGAAAGCTCGTGAGATCGAGCCACAACTAAATCAGCGTGCACAAAACGAGGAAGAAGTACGCACATTGTTGGAACTAGCTGAGCGTCTAGAAGGGATTACACGCAATGTTGGCATGCATGCTGGCGGGGTGTTGATTGCTTCAGGAAAGATCACTGATTTTTGTCCGGTATATTGTGCAGATTCCACTGATTCAGTGGTGAGTCAGCTGGACAAGGATGATGTGGAAAAAATAGGTTTAGTAAAGTTCGATTTTCTGGGGTTGCGGACTTTAACAATACTTGATTGGACTGTCAGATACATAAGACAGCGAGACTCTGAGCTGGATAATCATGAAAATAGCATTGTCACAAAAGAAATTTCCCAAGAAGTCGCTAAATCTAGAAGTGAAAAACCTGAGTTTGTTTCTCTGGGAACGCTCCCTCTGTAGGACTCTGCTACTTATGCATTGTTGAGGAAGGGAAATGTCGTAGGTGTATTCCAGTTCGAATCGCGTGGTATGAAGGATCTGTTACAAAAGACGAAACCAGATCGTTTTGAGGATATTATCGCGTTAGCGGCCTTGTATCGACCAGGTCCAATGGATCTAATCCCAGAATTTACTGAGCGTAAGCTTGGTAAGCGTGTGGAATATCCTGACCCACGTTTGCAGCCTATACTTAGCCCGACTTATGGCGTAATGATATACCAGGAACAGGTGATGCAAATTGCTCAGGTAATAGGCGGTTATAGTCTTGGTAGTGCTGATTTGCTGCGACGAGCGATGGGTAAGAAAAAAGTTGAAGAGATGGAGCAGCAACGAGATATTTTTGTTAATGGCGCAATAAAAAATGGGTTAACCAAACGTAAGGCAGCAGAGCTCTTTAGTTTGATGGAAAAGTTTGCGGGTTATGGCTTCAACAAATCACATGCAGCGGCTTATGCTTTGATCGCATTCCAAACTGCCTATCTCAAAGCTCACTATCCAGTAGAATTTATGGCGGCAACTTTGTCTGCCGATATGGATGATACAGACAAAGTACACGCTTACTTTGAGGATAGCATTGCCAACAATATCATTATTCTTCCTCCAGATATCAACTTGTCTGTTTATCGCTTCATACCTATAGACGGGAAAACTATGCGTTATGGATTGGGAGCGGTGAAAGGTACAGGGGAGTCGGCAATTACGGCTATTACTAAAGCACGTGATCAAGCTGGATTATACACTGATTTATTTAATTTTTGTCAGCGTGTGGATAGGAGAATTGTTAACCGTCGAGTGTTGGAGTCACTAATTCGTGCTGGTGCGTTTGACTCTATAAATAAACATCGAGCAGGGTTATTGGCATCGGTTGGTATCGCATTAGAATCAGCTGAACAAACTAGTCGGGCAGCTAACCAGGTAAGTTTATTTAGTGGGGATGATATAGCCGCAGAAAAACCACACTTAATTAGCGTGCCTCAGTGGGGGGAAAAGGAGAGATTGCAAAACGAAAAAATGGCTTTAGGATTTTATTTGAGCGGGCATCCTTTTAATATTTATGCTGAGGAAATTAAAAATTTTGTGCCTACCCAGCTCGACCAGTTGAACCCACAAAGGGAACCACAGCTTCTAGCTGGCATTATTTACTCCATTCGCGTTCAAATGACCCGACGAGGAAAGATGGGGGTGATTGTATTAGATGATGGTAACGCACGTGTAGAGTTAGTAGTTTACAGTGAGTTATTTGACGAAAACCGCAATTGGCTGAAGGAAGACCAGTTGCTAGTAGTGGAGGCTAAGGTAAGCAGTAAGGGGGGTAATGAAGAGTATGGTAGTGGGTTGCGTATTTCTATTGACAAACTCTTTGATCTCGCGGGCGCTCGTTCCCGCTATGCAAAAGGTATACGACTTCATTGCAATGGATCATCGAATGCCGTTAAGTTGAAAGATTTGCTGGCACCCTATCGCAATGATGATAGCCCTAATATTAACAGTGAAAGTAATAGTTACTACTGCCCTGTATCAGTAATTTATCATAACCAGAGTGCAGCTTGTGAAATTGAATTAGGTGACGCATGGCGTGTGAGTTTGCACGATAACTTACTTCAATCTTTATCAGAACACTTTCAAGCAGAGAATGTGAGAGTAATTTACTGACGATACTTGTTCAAACCTTATTTACTCGGACAAATTGAAATATATATAAGAGAAGGGCTATTAGTTTGACTTTTGGTTGGGTCTGGCATAAAATTCGCGCCTTTCCTTAGAGATGTAGGACACCTTTGTGAAAACATTTTCAGCCAAGCCACATGAAGTGAATCACGACTGGTTTATGATAGATGCAGCCGACAAAGTATTGGGTCGTCTTGCTGCTGAGATTGCGCGCCGTTTACGTGGAAAACACAAGCCAATATACACCCCCCATGTGGATACGGGCGATTTTATTGTCGTGATCAATGTTGATAAATTGCGTGTCACTGGTAATAAATTAGAAGATAAAACTTATTATCGTCACAGTGGGTACCCTGGGGGAATTTACGAAACAAGTTTCGCCAAAATGCATGAACGTTTTCCTGGAAGGCCATTAGAAAAAGCAGTAAAGGGCATGCTGCCGAAAGGCCCACTTGGTTACGCTATGTTGAAGAAGCTAAAGATTTATGCTGGTGCTGCTCATCCGCATGCAGCACAACAGCCCATTCATCTTGATGTAGGAGTTTAATAAGGAATATGAGTACGTATTATAATTATGGTACCGGTCGACGCAAAAGTGCGGTAGCGCGTGTATTCATGAAACCAGGTAAGGGTGCGATTGTTATAAATCATAAATCAATTGATGAATTTTTCTCACGTGAGACTGGTCGTATGGTGGTTCGTCAACCACTTGAATTGACTGGAAACCTAACAACCTTTGATATCATGGTGAATATTTCAGGTGGCGGGGAATCAGGACAGGCAGGTGCGGTGCGCCATGGAATTACCCGTGCGCTTATAGACTTTGATGAGACACTCAGGCCAGTATTGAGAAAGGCTGGGTTAGTTACGCGAGATGCGCGTGAAGTAGAACGGAAGAAGGTAGGTTTACGTAAGGCGCGTAGGCGCAAGCAGTTTTCTAAACGATAATGTTTTGTACAAACAAAAAAGCCGCCAATTTCTGGCGGCTTTTTTGTTTGTTATTTATAATCATTAGGCTAATTCTTTATAAAATCTGAACAAGTAATAAAATTGATTTTACCTGTTCAATAAATCATCTGAGAATATTATGATTAAAGTTGGAATCGTTGGTGGGACTGGTTATACCGGTGTTGAGCTATTACGTATATTGGCGCAACATCCCGAGGTAGACATACAGGCTATTACTTCGCGTAAAGAGGCAGGGATAACAGTAGCTGAGTTATTCCCTAGTTTACGTGGGAACGTAGTGCTAAAATTTAGCGATCCAACCGAGACCAAGTTGGAAAAATGTAACTTAGTGTTCTTTGCTACTCCTAATGGTGTTGCAATGCAGCAAGCTAGAGCTTTGTTGGATGTAGGAGTGCGGGTAATAGATTTAGCTGCAGATTTTCGCATCAAGGATGTGCTTGAGTGGGAGAAATGGTATGGCATGTCCCATGCCTGTCCAGATCTCTTGGTAGAGGCTGTCTATGGTTTACCTGAGATCAATCGCGGAAAGATCAAAGTAGCGAGATTGGTGGCAAACCCAGGTTGCTATCCTACTGCTGTGCAACTTGGTTTTTTACCATTGATCGAATCTGGAATTATAGACATGGATCATCTTATCGCTGATGTAAAATCCGGTGTTTCTGGGGCAGGACGAAACGCTGAAGTGCATACACTGTACGCGGAAGCCTCTGACAATTTCAAGGCTTATAGTGTACCTGGCCACCGGCATCTTCCTGAAATCAAGCAGGGTTTATCTAATATTGCGGATAGGTTAGTTGATCTAACGTTTGTGCCGCATCTCACTCCGATGATCCGGGGCATACATGCTACGCTCTATGCGAGACTTACTGCGGATTCTGATCTACAGGCATTATATGAAAAACGCTATGCTAATGAGCCGTTTCTTGATGTTTTGCCTACTGGTAGTCATCCAGAAACCCGCTCAGTGCGCGGGTCTAATTTTTGTCGCATTGCTGTGCACCGCCCTCAAGGTGGAGATACGGTTGTTGTGTTGGTAGTGACGGACAACTTAGTTAAGGGCGCAGCAGGACAGGCGGTGCAGAACATGAATTTAATGTTTGGTTTTCCCGAAACACTCGGCATCAACCAAATTGCGCAGATACCATAAATACACTACAGTTAATTGGCGCAGCCAGATGGGAATTATTAAAAGTATTAAAAGAAAATTTGGGATATTTGCACCACATGTTGCGGTGCGTCCACACGTTCCGTGGTATTTGCGCTGGCTGGTAATTGTTGTTCTCCTTACACTCGTATTATTGTTGTGCTGGATCACGTTCGAAGCTGGACGACAGTTTACTAGTTTTGATAAAAAGGGGATAAGTCATGAGTTGGATCAGTTATCCGACCTCAATAATCGTTTAAAGCAGGAAAATGAGAAATTTCGCGCACAGGTGACTAGATTTGAGCGTCAGTTACAGATGGATAGTATTACAAGAGAAGATGTTGCCGAACAGGTTAAGGTTCTAAATAATGAAAACACTAGGTTAAAGGAGGATTTGGCATTTTTACAGAATCTTGTATCAGGCAAAGGGAAAGCTGTTAAGAATGTCTTTATTTACCATTTCAAATTGGAAAAAGGAAAATCACCCGCAGAATATAGCTATAATTTAATATTATTACATGGTGGGCAAAATACTAATGCCTTCAAAGGCGAACTAGCTTTCGCGGTTCATTTGTGGCAGGATGGAAAGAAGGTGATAATGCCTCTTCAAAATGATGGTTCCTCTGGTAAGTTGAGTATAAACTTTAATTTTTACCATCGAATAGAGGAAACCTTCATAGCCCCACCAGATGCTGTTGTGGAGGGGTTACAGGTTAAGGTATTTGAAAATGGTGTAAAAAAAGCAAAGTCGACTCGAGTCGTGAATTTGTCTTTGTGAAGGAGGAGAAGATGTTTGGAAAGAAAACAAGTAAGCCCCAGGGTCATATTGACACACTTATTGGTGTGGATACCTGTATTCAGGGTGATATCGAGTTCAGTGGTGGCTTGCGTGTAGATGGGCATGTTCGTGGGAATATTGTGGCGACAGGAGAAAAGCCAAGCACTTTGGTGTTGAGTGAACAGGCAACGATTGAAGGAAAAGTACAAGTTTCTCATGCAGTGATTAATGGCACCATAACTGGCCCAGTACACACATATGAATATCTTGAATTGCAACCTAAAGCTAGAGTATCAGGTGACGTGTATTATCGGGTAATTGAAATTAAATTTGGCGCAGTGATCGAAGGTAAGCTAGTTAATCAGGGTAGTTCCGAATCTGAGGAGAAGGTAGTAAAACTATTGGCAGTTACTGGCGATTAACGTTTGAGCAATTACAGCAGGTGACTTTAACGGCAAATTTTATAAAAGAATCTAACATGAATACAATCACTAAAAAGAATGTAGTTACCGAAATGCCAGTTCCAATGATCTTTACTGATAGTGCGGCAAGTAAAGTCAAGAAGTTGATAGAAGAGGAGGGTAATAGCGACCTTAAATTGAGAGTTTTTGTAAGTGGTGGAGGCTGCTCAGGTTTTAAATATGGTTTCACATTTGATGAATTGATTAATGAAGATGATACCGTAATGGAAAATAATGGCGTGAAATTGCTAATTGATCCAATGAGTTTCCAATATTTGGCTGGTGCAGAAATTGATTATCAAGAAGATTTACAGGGCGCTCAATTTATTATCAAGAATCCTGGTGCTACAAGTACCTGCGGTTGTGGCTCCTCTTTTTCAGCATAAATGATTTAGAGTAAGAAAAAAATCGGAGCAGCTGTTTTTACTCATTCATTACAACAGTAGGAACTGCTGTCAGAAATAACCTAAGTTTAAGCCTTGTAGATTGCACCAAGAATCCTCGCTTCTTTTGCATTGGTAACAGAAGGAAGGTTACCGGGAACTCCCAGAATGGCTTGTTTTGCCAACCAAGCAAAAGCAAATGCTTCTAGCCAGTCAGCATTTGCACCTAGTGTATCGGTAAGCGCCACTTTTTTCTTGGGTAATAAAACTTGTATTTTGGAGGTTAATGCCATATTGCGAGCACCGCCACCACACAAATAAACTTCTGTAGCATCTGAAAAATATGCCAAGATTGCATTAGCGATTGTTGTGCCGGTGAGTTGTAGTAGGGTTGCTTGAACGTCTTCAGGCTTCTCATTTCCAGATAGGTAACTTTCTAACCAAATAATATTAAATACTTCCCTGCCCGTGCTTTTTGGTGGAGGAAGAGAGAAAAACTGAAGTAACATTAGTTTTTCTAGTAGATCTGGGATTACTTTTCCAGATTCTGCCCATGTTCCATTTTCATCGTATGTGGCTCCTAAATGACGCTGACACCATGCGTCCATTAATAAATTGCCAGGACCACAGTCAAAGCCTACGACTTCAGTATTGGTGGCTAAACTAGTGATATTAGAGATTCCACCGATATTGACAATGACGCGATGAATTTTAGGGTCTTGAAATAGGAGTTGGTGGAATATCGGAACTAGTGGAGCACCTTGGCCACCTGCTGCTATATCACGGCTTCTGAAGTCAGCTACAACAGTTATGCCAGTGAGCTCAGCCAGCAATGCGGCGTTCCCAAGCTGGATCGAGTAGCCCATCTCTAATTCTGGACGGTGGCGTACCGTTTGTCCGTGGCAACCTATAGCGGCAACACTCTGCGGTTCTATCTTATTTTTCTTAAGTAAATTGATAACAGCCTTAGCATAGCAATGTGCCAACGCATTACTAAGCATAGCTGCACGATGTAGTTCGTCATTACCGGATTGATGTAACTCTAGTATCTGTCTACGTAAATTTTTATCGTATGGTTGATAAAATGTATGTAGAAGGGATGGAGGTTGTGAATTAAAGTCCGCCAGCACGGCATCAATCCCGTCTAGGCTAGTTCCTGACATGATACCCATATAATAAGCTGGTTTCAAATGAAATCCACTGTATAACCCAATTATTCCCAGACTTAATCTAGTCGAGAAAAGCGAGGTTTGTGTCGCGCAGCATGTCTAATCGAGCCATTAACGGTATTGTATTCTCTTTAAATGCAGGTATGTTTTTGGCTGAGAGAGGTGTTGCGGCAGGCATTACTATGCGTTGTGGATTACGCTGCTTGCCATTAATGCGAAATTCATAATGCAAATGTGGGCCGGTTGCCAATCCAGTTGAACCAACATAGCCAATTATAGCACCTTGGTTGATTCGCTTTCCTTTACGTAGGCCTTTAGCAAAGGACGATAAGTGTGCATAGGCAGTCGAATATGGCCCACGGTGCTTTATAATAATTAGATTGCCATAACCATGCTGTCGAGTAGAAGCCGTGACAGTACCATTGGCGGTTGCCATTACCGGCGTACCTCTTGGTGCAGCATAGTCAACGCCCTTATGTGCCCGCCATTTTTTTAGTACCGGATGATAACGAGAATGGGTAAACCCGGAACTTATTCTGGAAAATTTAAGTGGTGAACGAAGGAATGCTCTTCGGAGATTTTTACCATCAGGTGTGTAATAACCTCTTTCTTCGTCATTTGCCTCAAAATATACAGCTCGATAGGTTTTTCCTTTATTAATAAATTCAACCGCAAGCACTCGTCCTATTCCTGTTGGTTCGCCATTACTGTAGTGTGATTCATACACTACCTTAAAGCTGTCCTTCTTGCGCAGATCACGATGAAAATCAATGTCAGAGGAAAATATTTCTGCAATCTGAATAGCCACGCTATCAGGTACACTCGCACTATCCGTGGCGGCGAACAACGAGCTCTTTATCACCCCAGACCTCATTTGAATGTGCGTTTCTAACTTAACTGGGGATTTGTTTTCCTTAAAGACACCATCTGTTTTTTCAACTAGTGACTGCTCATTCTCGCTGGAGAAATAGCGCAATGCTAATAATTCCCCTGTAGCAGTAGTTTGTGCATGGAAAGTTTTTCCGATCGCTAGTCGGTGCATGGTTTTAATATTCCGTGCATCATGCAAAAAATTTGTAATGTCCTGGCTGTTTATCTTAAGACGGGAAAGTAGTGACGCTGCACTGTCATTTCGCTGGATGCGCTCTTGGCGCCAAAGTATCATGTTGGCATCAGGAGTTTGGGGTATATTTGGAAGAGATAGGTCGAGAACGATTTTTTGGGCAGGGATATCCTCCACGGTGATATTCGGCGCAATCCCAAAAGCAGCTACCATCCCAAAAGCAGCTACTACCCCAAATAGTGGGATGCTAGATATGATAACTAACCACCGTATATTTTTTTTCATCAGTACCATTGGTCTTTATATTTGCTTCATCATTCGCTGCGCAGCAGATTTTATACATTTAGACCCCTCTGGATTCGCTAGTTTATCATAAGAATAAACAATTCAACAATTCGTGCGTAACTTGGAACCAACATATTTGTGCAAACCCATCTACATGGATATTTTGCTAAGTTTTGAGAAGCATGACAGAATTGCGTCCCGGCAAATAATTACATATAACACGTGCTTATTGTGAAGGTATCGATGGGTAGATTATTTGTGGAAAAACGAGGTGTATATGCCCTATATTTATAAAGCTTATATGTTGAATTGTTCTGAAGTGGCATTTCTATCCTTATGCCTCTCATAAGTCTTGACAAGGTCTGTCTGGCTTTCGGCCATCATATGTTACTAGATCAATTGGACTTGCAGTTTGATTCAGGTGAGCGTATCGCCTTGATAGGCAGAAATGGCGGAGGCAAATCGAGCCTGCTGCGTATTATGGCAGATGAGATTAAGCCGGATGATGGTAAGGTTTGGCGTTCACCTGCATTGAAGTTGGCCTATGTTCCGCAGGAGCCAAAGTTAGATGGATCCCGCACAATATTTCAGGAAGTATCTAATGGGCTGGGTGCAATCAGCCAAGTACTGCTTGATTACCATGAGGTTTCTCACTCATTGAGTAGCGGCGAGGGTGATATGGAAGGGCATCTTGCGCGACTGCAGGACTTGCAGAGTGAATTAGACGCTCAAGATGGCTGGTGTGTCCAAGGAAAGGTGGAAGCTGTTCTCCACAAACTTAATCTTCCTGAAGATATTCTGGTTGAGAGCTTATCGGGAGGACAGAAAAAACGGGTTGCTCTAGCTCGTGCACTGGTCTCGTCACCAGATGTATTGCTGCTCGATGAGCCAACCAACCATCTAGATTTCTCATCTATAGAATGGTTGGAAAAGTTGCTTAATGACTTTACTGGAAGTGTATTATTTGTTACTCATGATCGGCGTTTTCTAGATAAAGTAGCCACACGAATCATCGAGCTTGATAGAGGTGTTTTAACAACATTTAATTGCAATTTCGCAGAATATCTAAATAAGAAGGCAGAAATTCAGGAAGTTGAAGCTGACCATAATCAAAAGTTTGATAAGGTACTGGCACAAGAAGAAACTTGGATTCGAAAAGGAATACAGGCTCGCCGAACTCGTAATGAAGGTAGGGTGCGGCGACTAGAATCATTGCGCATTAAGCGGGCAGCGCGTCGCGAACAAGTGGCAGGGGTTAATATAAGTATAAACAAAGGGATAGAGTCTGGACGGATGGTGGCTGAGTTGGAGCACGTAAGCAAAAGTTATGGCGATAAAGTCATAATTAACGATTTTTCCTGCCGCATCATGCGAGGAGATCGGGTAGGACTTTTGGGGCCTAACGGAGCAGGGAAATCCACCTTATTAAAGTTGATATTGAATGAGTTAGATCCAGATGCAGGCAAGGTGCGACAGGGGACAAAGCTTACGGTAGCTTATTTTGACCAAATGCGTGAACAGTTAAATGAAGACGCGACACTGATTGAAACTATCAGTCAGGGCTCTGATTTCATTGAGATCGGTAAGATTAGGAAGCATGTTATTAGCTATCTAGAAGATTTCTTATTTGCACCGGAGCGCTCTCGTTCGCCTGTAAAAACTCTGTCAGGTGGAGAGCGTAACCGACTTTTGCTAGCGCGATTATTCTCTCGTCCCACGAATGTTCTTGTACTAGATGAGCCCACTAATGATCTAGATATTGAAACTCTTGAGCTACTTGAAGCACTTCTACAGGATTACATAGGTACCCTGTTTCTGGTTAGTCACGACCGCGCTTTTTTAGACAATGTGGTAACCCAGGTGATCGCATTTGAAGGTGATGGGGTGCTGCGAGAATACATGGGTGGATACGAAGACTGGGTGCGATCAAAGAGTTCTTTGAAAATAGTGGAGAAGCAGAATACACAGCTTCAGAAAACAGCTTCCATGGTGAAAACACCGAAGCAAGCTTACCAGCATAAGCTAAGCTACAATGATATAAGTGAGTTGAAGGCATTGCCAAAGAAAATTGAAATTTTAGAACGAGAGCAGACAGATATTACCTGCAAATTAGGTGATGCTGCGACATACCATGATTCCCCTGATAAAATAGTGAAGCTACAGATTCGCTTTGCTGATATAGAGAAGGAAATCATGAGCTATCTTACTAGATGGGATGAATTAGAAACAAAGCGGCTAAAGTCCGAACAAAATTCACGTAATTAGTATTGGAACAAATACTCATAGCATCCGATAACATCGAGTATAGACGCGAAATTATCTATACTTTTCATTCGAATTAAGTGGCGCGATATGCATACTCATAGTTAGAAAAGGCGGACGAGAGCTGAACTACAACTGCATTTGCAACGGGATTAGAAAGAACAGTATAATACTGGCTAAAATAGGAAGATTTTAATAAATCCCGTCCGTAACAGAGACTTAGGCAATAGAATAGGGCGCACTACTACTTGGTAGAACGCAGTGAATAGTTTTAAAAAAGGGAGCACATGATGAAGAAATTAGCAACAGTGAAAATGCTGCTATGTAGTTTACTTTTAGTAATTTCTGGAACAGTACAAGCAAGTGGTGACGCAGCTGAGGGCAAAAAGAAGACCACAATGTGTATTGGCTGCCACGGGATAGACGGTTACCGTACAGCTTACCCAAAAGTGTATAACGTTCCGAAAATTGGCGGGCAGCATACAGCATATCTAGTCAAGGCACTTCAGGCATATAAAATGGGTGCTCGCAATCATCCCAGTATGAAGGGAATTGCGGCAAATCTTTCCACACAGGATATGGAAGACTTAGCTGCTTATTACGCTGCTTCAGGTAGCAAATAATTTCGATATAAAAACACAAGGAAGTTATTATGAAAAATTTCATTATTACCGTATTGAGCGGTATATTCCTGCTAATTTCAGGGCTGGGAATTGCCGGTGATATTGAGGCAGGCAAGGAAAAAGCAGCGGAAGTTTGTGCCGCGTGCCATGGTCCCGATGGCAATAGTCCGAGTCCAGCTTTTCCAAAACTTGCTGGTCAATATGCAACTTACATTGAAAGAACCCTAAGTGATTATAAGTCAGGAGAGCGAAAAGACCCGGTTATGAATGGCATGGCTGCAGCTTTGAGTAAGGAAGATATTGAAAATCTGGCTGTCTATTTCGCTAGTCAGAGTGGTCTAAAAACTATGAAATAATTGGCTGGGCAAGTAAGACCAAGAACCACCAACTTATTTGCTCTTTAGTAAATACAAATAGGGCGCAACTAGCGCCCTATTTGTATTTTTCTAACCAACTTTCCTATTTATCTAAGCATTCAAAATAAATCGATGCGTCTGGTGTAGTCTGACTACGCTGTGCTTGCCAAAGCATTTCTGCAAGACATTCCATAATTTTATGCGTTGTTTCATGTTCATTTCCATTTTTCTTCAGTAAGCGATCAAACCGATCTCTGATCCCAACAGGTTGGTCTATTGAAAGTTGCTCTTTGATAGCAATGTGCATACTCATATGTAGAAATGGATTGGTGCCACCCATTTCAGGAAGGTAATCTTTGTCATGATAGCGTTCCGTATCATCAAGTATAGATTGATACTCCGGATGTAATAGGATAACGCCAAGTGCGATTTTTTCCATGTCAGAAAGAACTTCTTGATGGTTATACTTGTACCAGGTGCTAAAAAAGAATTGACGGGCCTGATATCTGGATGGATTAAACATAAGATGTAGGGAGTAAACTAGGGATATTGGTTCTCAATATTTTTTCCTTGAAATCACAAAGATCTTCAATGATACACTTGCCACACTCAGGTTTTCGTGCCTTGCACACATAGCGTCCATGCAGAATTAACCAATGATGTGCATCTTGGTGAAATTCTTTCGGCACAAATTTTAGAAGTTTTAGCTCTACTTCTGATACATTTTTTCCAGTCGCGAGTCCAGTTCGATTAGATACGCGAAAGATGTGAGTGTCTACCGCGATAGTTGGTTCACCAAACGCAGTATTCAAGATTACGTTGGCAGTTTTGTGCCCCACACCAGGGAGCCTTTCCAGCTGATCCCTAGTTTGTGGTACAGAGCCATTGTGGTGCTGAATGAGAAGCCTGCAAGTTGCCAGAATATTTTTTGCTTTGGTTTTATATAAACCGATACTCTTGATATATTTTTGCAGCTTGATTTCTTCAAGGGCAAGAATGTTTTCCGGTGTGTTGGCTTCCAGAAAAAGTATTCTGGTTGCAAGGTTCACACTTCTATCTGTGGCTTGGGCTGACAGTATTACTGCCACTAATAACTCAAATGGTGTGCTATAAACTAGTTCAGTAGTTGGGTGTGGGTTGGATATTTTGAGACGAGAGAAGATCTCGTGCCGCTTGGATGAATTCATAAATTGCAGAGAAAAGTATTAGCTATTAAACGTAGTTATTTTATTAAATCTATAATGTTATTTTATGTTCCAGTGTAGACTTGATTTTTGTTTCCTTTGAAGTGTTTGTTGCTGAGGTAAAGCAAGGGATTTAATTCTTTTTATCTGTCTTGCAAATCTTTCTGTCTTTTCTTTTTTTTCATTCTCAATCCTCTTGAGCTTACGCTCATATCGCATGCGTGAAAGGTCTGCCACCTTTTTTTTTAATTTATTTTCATACGCTGAGACTTTATCACCTGCCATATAAGGGTCATATTCCACATCAACCAACTTCTTTTTAAGCGGGAGCATATTAATGCAATCTACTGGACACGGGGCAATACAGAGCTCACATCCAGTGCACTCTGCACCAATCACTGTATGCATTTTTTTAGATGCACCGACAATGGCGTCCACCGGACATGCTTGGATACAAAACGTACAACCTATACAAATTTCTTCGTCTATAAATGCAATTGATTTGGGTTTAGGTAAACCATGTGCTGTGTTTAGAGGTTTGGGCTTTACTCCTAATAAGTCAGCTAATTTCTGTATACCTTCCTCATTACCCGGAGGACACTGATTGATGTCAGCATTACCCTCCGCAATTGCTATAGCATATGGTTTGCATCCGGAAAAGCCGCACTGACCACATTGTGTTTGCGGCAGTATGGAATCAATTTTCTCTATCAACATTTTTTTAGTCATTTGATTAGGGGTCTTTACCATAGATAAATAGGAAATCTATGTTCTTACTTGCAAATAGCATCTACTGCTTCACGTACAAGTTTTGGACCTCGATAGATTAATCCTGTATATATTTGCACCAGACTTGCACCTGCATCAATTTTCTCCTTTGTGTCTGTTGCGCACATAATGCCACCCACGCCAATGATGGGTACAGCACCTTGAAGTACCCCATGTAATTGGCAAATAACTGTGGTGGCTAGTTTCGTAAGTGGTGCTCCACTTAACCCGCCAGTTTCACTTGAGTGCGGTAGATGCTCTACACTGTTACGTGAGAGAGTCGAATTAGTAGCGATGATTCCATCAATCTTGTGCTTTATCAGAAGTATAGCTATAGATGTTATTTGTGTTGTCTCAAGATCTGGAGCAATTTTTACAACTAAAGGTGTATATTTTCCGTATTTATCTGCGAGCTTAGTTTGTTCTAATTTCAGGGTATTTAATAAATGATCAAGTTCCTCAGTGTTTTGTAACTGCCTAAGGTTGGGTGTATTAGGTGAGGAAATATTGACTACGACATAACTAGCGTAATAATATATTTTTCGCAGACATACTAGGTAATCATCACAGGATTTTTCCATCGGAGTATCAAAATTTTTTCCGATATTTATTCCAAGTATGCCTTGGTAGTTTGCGTGTTTAACATTTTCCACAAGCTTATCTACGCCATAATTATTGAATCCCAAGCGATTGATCATAGCGTTTGCTTGTGGGATCCTGAATAAGCGTGGTTTCGGATTCCCAGGCTGAGGGCGCGGTGTAACAGTACCAATTTC
Organism: Nitrosomonadales bacterium; assembly: GCA_004525885.1. Lineage (GTDB taxonomy): Bacteria > Pseudomonadota > Gammaproteobacteria > Burkholderiales > Nitrosomonadaceae > BJGV01. The sequence continues at coordinate 3,071 of SPBV01000004.1, read as the reverse complement.
GATGAAACCAAAGCCAAATGCGGCAAGTGCTTTAATGTGCTCACCGTTCTTGTCCAACCCGGCAGCTAGCCCAACAGGATTAGGGAAATCAAGACCCATAATGTTACGACGCTTACAATCTATTGGATGACCATGGAGCGCCTTGAATTGGTGGGCACTTTCAATCGCATTTAGCGTGATACGGTGTGCGGTCTCTGGATTGAGGCTAAAAAGCAGTGGGCGGAGCAGGGAATAGAGCATAATACTAATTCTAACCTGAAAAAGAGGTTGAATCTTGGAGAACAGCAATTATGTTCTGATTTGGCTAAATAAAAGTACCACTCGTTCAGAATATGAATAAACCAATCTCTTATATTATCCAGAAATATATAAGGCATCCTTAGAACAATTGAAAACAAGACTTAAGATTAGACTATTTAGATATTGGCAAAAATAATTATTTTATTGCTCTCTAGTCGAATTTGAGTGGAATTTTTATGAAGACATCCCTTTTTTCGCTTATTATTTTTTTTCTGTCAGGTAGTGGGTATGTCCATGCAACTACTGAATGGAGTGATCTCAACGAGAAGGTGGAATCTTTATATTTTCAGGGCGACTATGTTGGTGCTATCGCAGTAGCTAAGAAGGCACTCCAAATCGCAGAAATAGATTTTGGTCCAGATCACTCTAATGTGGCCGCAAGTCTAAATAATTTAGCAGAAGTATATCGTGCACAAGGGCAGTATGCAGTGGCAATGCCGCTGCTTAGACGTGCACTTTTAGTTAATGAGGGTGCTCTTGGCCCAGATCACATTGATGTAGCCATGAACCTAAACAATTTTGCGCTCCTACTTCACTCTCAAGGGCAGTATACAGAGGCAGAATCGTTACACAAACGTGCACTCGAAATTAAGGAAAAAACCCTTGGACCAGATCATGTCGATGTAGCAACGAGCCTGAATAATTTAGCCGCATTGTATTACTCTAAAGAAGAATACTCACAGGCTGAGATGCTTTATAAACGTGCAATGGTAATTAATGAGGCAGCTCTCGGATTAGATCATCTAAGTGTTGCCACTAGCCTAAGTGGTTTAGCTGCACTTTACGAGGAAAATGCAGAATATGCAAAGGCCGAGCCACTATATAAGCGCGCATTAGAAATCGTTGAGAAAGCTCTTGGACCAGAGCATCCTACTGTGGCAGCAAGTTTAAACAATTTGGCATCATTGTATTTTATCCAAATGCAATATTCTCAGGCCAGACCACTTTTAAAACGTGCGCTGGATATTTGGGTGAATACTCTTGGTTCAGAGCATCCTGATGTAGCTACAGGCCTCGAAAATTTAGCGCAGTTACAACGCAAAACTCGTCAAGATAAAGAGGCAGATTCACTGGAGAAACGTGCGGCTGCAATACGGGAGATGCGGCGATGATTTTATCTCTTACATGACCATTTACAAGAACTAGTATGTGAATTAGTAGCCTGTTTTTTGCTTAAAATGATAGCCACTTTCTTCTGATTAAGCTTTGTAATGGCTGGAAATTAGATTTGTATTCCATTTTTCGGTTCCCCTTGATCCAGTATCCGAGATAAAGATGGGGCAGTCCATTTGTGCAGCATTGTTGTATTTGCCACAGGATGCTGTAGGTACCAAAACTAGCACCCTTGGTATTTGGGTCGAAGAATGTATACACTGATGATATGCCATCAGGTAGCTTGTCAATGATACTAATCATACGTAGCTGTCCGTTTTCATGAAATTCAACTAGTTTGGAATTGACGTTAGTTTGTAACAAAAAATCCCGATACAGCTCGCGACTATCGTGATCCATTTTTCCATTGTAGTGGCGTTTTATTTGGTAGTTCATGTAGAGCGCATAATGATCTGGGTGATAATATAATTCATGCTGTGTAACGATTAGATTTTGATGGCGCTTCCAGATACGACGTTGAGTATGGCTAGGGGAAAAATCATTTACGACAACGCGTACTGGAACGCAGGCTTTGCAATGACCACAATAGGGACGGTAAGTAAAAGTACCGCTCCGACGAAAACCAGTTTGCACTAATTCACCGTAGGTATTCGTATCTATTAGGTGACTGGGTGTTGCTACCTGAGAGCGAGCCAGCTTGTCTGGGAGGTAGTTGCAAGGATATGATGCAGTGCTACAGAACTGTAGCATCGATGAAGGAAAATCATTTAATGGGTTCATTATCAAATTCCCATTTCGCGGTTTGATTTTGATAGCTTATTAACTCTTTTAATTTCTGACTAAATTCTTTCCGGGGGATTTCACGTGCTCCGAATGAAGTAAGATGGGCAGTCTTCATCTGACAATCAATCATGTTGAAGCTCCATCGTTCCAGTTGTTTTACTAGGTGTACAAATGCAATCTTGGAGGCGTTATGGACTTGGGAAAACATCGATTCACCAAAAAACATTTTCCCCTGGGCAATTCCGTATAGGCCACCTTTTAATTCGCCATCTATCCAGGTTTCTACTGAATGAGCCAACCCCATTTCATGTAGTACTATATAAGCTGAGATCATATCCGAATGAATCCAGGTTCCGGATTGCCCTCTGCGTGGTTCGGCACAGGCATGTATGACTTGACTGAAAGCACTATCAACTCGGATTTCATAATTGCTGTTTTTCAAAATTTTATTTAACGAACGAGAAATTTTAAGCTCATTGGGGAACAAAACCATACGTGGATCTGGGCTCCACCATAAAATGGTTTCATTCTCATTAAACCAAGGAAAAATCCCATTTCGATACGCCTCAATCAGGCGTTCTGGAGAAAGATCTCCACCAGCAGCGAGTAGCCCATTTGGCTTAACAAGAGCGTCCTCTAAGGGCGGGAAAAATAGGCGTGGTGTAAGCCAGAAAGACATACAGAATTTTAAGAAAAAGAATGATTTGTTAATTTTACCTTTATTTTAACTACGGCAGACCAAAGGTTCATTTTACAAAATTTAGTTGAGAAAAAAAGATATGAAAAGAATAGAAAATAAGAGGAAAATAGCGCTATAGTTCTACTTTTTCCGAATCCTAATTAATATAGATCAGAATATCAGAGAATAATATGGA